>NZ_JAJBNQ010000090.1:0-468 GCF_020538025.1 Blautia sp. MSK17_66 | reverse complement strand
CACCAAATTTACGGCCGCCGTCTGCCCAGGTGCTTGTCTCTGTTGTGGAGCATGCAAAGTTCCAGGTTGCTTCCGGCCAGTCAAGGTCACTGTAGTCTGCCACAGTATCTGTAGATTCTTCTGTAAAGAGATCGACCAGTTCCTGTGCATCATCATATCCTTCTTTCTCGAGTTCCTTAACAAACCACTCATCTACACCATCTACGGCTTCTTTGAAGGAATCGATGTCCATGTCTTCTTTCTTTGTGATGGTCACGCCATTCTTTGACTGCCAGCGGCTCATGATCTCTTCGTCGCCGGAGCGGTTGATGTAACGTTCATATTCGACAGCTTTCTGTCCACACTCATCAACAACGGCCTGCTGCTCCGGTGTCAGGCTGTCATAAATTTCCTGGTTAATGCAGAAGAACAGGCAGTCGTAGATTGCATCCCACATGGAACAGTATGGCTGTACTTCCTGTACGCTTG
>NZ_JAJBNQ010000089.1:0-498 GCF_020538025.1 Blautia sp. MSK17_66 | reverse complement strand
CGTAACAAGGTAGCCGTATCGGAAGGTGCGGCTGGATCACCTCCTTTCTAAGGAAATGGATAAAGTAGGTTGTGAATGCAGCTGAATCAATCCAACTAAAACGGAAGAAGAAGTAGAAAATTGAATGTGTTTTACTGCCTAGTTATCAAAGATAACTTAAAGATTTCTGGTGGCGATGCGCTTGTGGGAAACACCCGTTCCCATCCCGAACACGACGGTTAAGACGCAAGCGGCCGATGGTACTGCACTGGAGACGGTGTGGGAGAGCAGGTGGCCGCCAGATCAAAAAAAGATTAAAGAAAACTGGTTTTACCAGTGATATAAGATGAAAAGAAAACTTTTCTTCTTATATGACTGATAAAATATCAGTCAGTATCGTACCTTGAAAACTGCATACATGTAAATTTGATTAACTAATCAAATATCCTTGATATAAAACGTAAAAACGTAAGATAGGAAGACATCGATAATTAAATTATCAATAAGCAACGAGAATCA
>NZ_JAJBNQ010000088.1:0-514 GCF_020538025.1 Blautia sp. MSK17_66 | reverse complement strand
CAGACTTTTCTGCATTTTACTGGTCTCGGCATAAACTGCTCCTTTCTCGCTTTTCTTATATAATAGCCCTATAAAAGGCATATGTCAATAATGTTTTTGACATATGCCTTTTATGAATCACCTTATAGTATTACTTCTTTTCATTATTTTTTAATTTACAGATACCCTGCGTCATTGTTCCCATTGGACAAAATGTACACCAGGTTCGTGGCTTATATAACACCATTACGATCAACCCTAACAACAAAGATGTAAGCATCAAACTATAAAATCCAAAACTAAACTGTGCCACCCAATCAGCTACTGTTCCGGCAGTGTATGTCCATCCCCACGGAACACGGAAGGTCCAGAATAATTTGATGGCTTCACGCAAGGATGATGATCCGGCACCAACTAAATATGTCTGAAATACCATATTCCCAAACATTGTAAGGAAAAATATCAAAAAGCCGTATCGGAACCATTTTGAACTCATCCATCGCGGGGTTGGTTTATTTCTTGAGCATTTTAAATC
>NZ_JAJBNQ010000087.1:0-515 GCF_020538025.1 Blautia sp. MSK17_66 | reverse complement strand
TTTTCTTTAAATCCTTCTACTGTATAGCCCAGTACCAGTTTTATCCCATGCTTTCTCATTTCATTATGGATCATGGATGCCATATCCGGGTCAAATGGGTTCATCAGCTGCTTAGGCCGCTGGACAATTGTAACATCCATGCCAAGCTCCCTCAAATTTTCTGCCAGTTCCAGACCAATAAAACCGCCACCTGCCAATACAGCCGATTTTGGATGATTCTTATTTATATATTCCTTTATCCGAAAAGTGTCTTCTACAGTACGAAGTGTAAAAAGTTTATCCATACCTACTCCGGGAAGTCTCGGCTGTGTTGGCTTTGCACCTGGAGAGAGGATCAGCTTATCATAGTTTTCTTCAAATATCTCACCATTCTCTAAATTTTTCACTGAAACCGTTTTTCGTTCCGGATGTATGGAGATAACTTCATGATGAATTTTCATGTTAATACGGAATCGTTTAAAAAAACTCTCTGGTGTCTGTAGTGTAAGTTCTTCCGGGTCTGTGATCACGTCTCC
>NZ_JAJBNQ010000086.1:0-518 GCF_020538025.1 Blautia sp. MSK17_66 | reverse complement strand
GTTTGAATGCTGCATAACACATATGCCCTATGATATTGGAATATTCCTGACTGATCTTTATGGATGCTTTATGTGACAGCAGCATTCCTCTTCCTCCTTCATACACTCTTACGGATGGAAATTTATAATCCACCTTGAATTAATACGACTTGCTCTGATGCTCAATATAACGTCGAATATTTTCCTCAGATACAGATCCGATTGTTTCCACATAATAGGAATGGTTCCACAGCTCTCCTTTCCACAGCTGGTTTCTTATTTCTGGAAAACGTTCAAACAGTTTTCTGCCGGTGATCCCCTTCAGATACTTGACAATTGCTGTTATGGACAGCTTTGGTGGAGCTGATACAAAACAGTGGACATGATCACCTTCACCACATTCAAATAAGTGAACAGTAAAACCCTTATCCTCAGCAATCTGCTGCACCAGTTTCTGAAGATATTCCTCAATTTCTTGGTTTAATATTTTCCGCCGGTATTTCACCGACCATACCATATGGTAGTTGATATTACACACA
>NZ_JAJBNQ010000085.1:0-553 GCF_020538025.1 Blautia sp. MSK17_66 | reverse complement strand
TTCTATAGGTATAGAATTTACTCTTGCAAGGTAGAATTTAAAAATTCATTTAACTCCATTCTTTATTAAGTATACTACACTTCCATTTTTCGAACAAGTGTTTTCTTTGGGTGAATATAGAAAAACGCCTCTCCGTCTGGAACAAGTCCATACTTCATCTGAAATGCTTTTGTTGATTTTTTCATTTCCGTGCCAAACTGTGCATCAATATTTCCCAAATACATACCTTCTGCTGCCAGAATTCCCTCTGCTATCGCTGTAAGCGTACCGGAACTTCCGAACGACAGCACAATTGTCCGGGCAGTATTCATACATTCAGAATCAAAGAGTTCTCCATCAAAGGACAACTTTCCGCCATATAAACGATTTACTACATCTTTCCACACAGTCAGCGAAGCTTTCCTCGTTCTGCTTCCATACTGCCCGTCTAAAGTCAAAATGCTGCCGCAATGTTTTTTCAACAGCGTTCCATACCAGTAAGTGGATCTCACATGACTAGAAGTCACATGCTCCTCAGTCGCTTTAAGCGACAAGGCTAAATATCGGCGGATAC
>NZ_JAJBNQ010000084.1:0-505 GCF_020538025.1 Blautia sp. MSK17_66 | reverse complement strand
ACCATTTTCTGAGCACGTAATGCGGTCGAACAAACTCGCTACTCCACAAAATAGAGAAATATGGTAAACATCGATTCCGGCAGGGGCTTTTACTGCTTCGAGTAAAATGTTCAACCCCATCTCGCTTATGGGCCGAACGTGTTCCTTGATTTTTATATTATCGTTCGCACGTAGAATGAAAGTAAAAGTTTCAACTGTAGTTTGAAGGATATCTTTATCATACTCACCTATCTGATCACTGATTAGATTGCTACTTGTACCATGAAAAATACTCTTAAACCGCACCAACAAGTTCCCTATAGCCCTAAGACATGATATTCGACTGTATGCAAAGTGTATGCAAAACCTGAAAACATCATCGTCCAGCAAGCTTTTTTCAAGCTCATGCACAACCGTTGTTTTCAACACCGTGAATCCCTTCCTTATTCCATTTATTCTTGTTAGTAGTTCCTCCACAACTTTGAAATCCAACGCAGTGATCCCCGAAAAGATCGGAAGAGCGTCG
>NZ_JAJBNQ010000083.1:0-579 GCF_020538025.1 Blautia sp. MSK17_66 | reverse complement strand
AAAATCCAAAACTGGTGTATTATAGAGACTAAAGTCTTTTTCCAAATGAACTTTATCATAATAACTCTTTGCTGCCTTGCACATCCTCAGACAAAACTGTTCTATGTCTATACGAATATCGTTTCCGTTCTCCTGTATGTTCATACTTTCCAACTGACAAACTGACATTCCACAGTTTAGTCCAAGATGAAAGCGTATATTATTTTCATCATTCAAAAATCCTTTATTTTGATGAAGATATTCACATCGAAGCTGCCAACAGCGTTCTCCGCAAATATATGGCTTTTCATCGGATTGAGATAGTTTAAAGTAGTCCCCTGCATATTCATCAAACCAGCGAATATACTGGGTTCCCACATCACGGGTCGGATTCTTTTGCCGATCCAGCATAACCCGGCCATCTCGATAATGTTTAACAATTTCCGGGAAAGCAATACCTCCGCAAATATCTGGCAAAGTCAATGCCAATGCCAGTGCAGACTGCCATCGTCTATCTACAATATTCAGTTCTACTTCTTCAATTCGGTCCAAAAATGTAAAACTGACATCTCCCTGCATTATTTATCCCTCCCTCATATT
>NZ_JAJBNQ010000082.1:0-597 GCF_020538025.1 Blautia sp. MSK17_66 | reverse complement strand
GCGGTATCGCAAGCACTTTTACTGGCCCGCTATAAAGCGGTACTACTGGAATCTTCTCTTCTCGATTCCTCTGCTTGCTCATTTATATATTTCTGAACTGCTGCATCTGTTATATTGCCGATTGTTTCAACATAATATCCTCTAGCCCAAAAGGCTTTATCCCATTTACTTTGCAGTTCTGGATGTCTGTCGTAAAGCATCAATGTGCTTTTCCCTTTCAGATATCCCATAAAGTCTGATACACTAAATTTCGGTGGAATTGCTACGCTTAAATGCACATGATCGATACATACGGCTCCCGCAATTATTTCTACACTTTTATATTTGCATAGAGTTGATATTATTTCTCTCACATCTTCTCGTACCTTTCCATACAATACTTTCTTCCTATATTTAGGAATGAATACGATATGATACTGGCACTTCCAGCGAGTATGTGATAGACTTTTATTGTCCATTTGGACCGCCTCCTTTGATTTTGAGTTTGGCTTGCGACACCATTCTCATCATATCACAGGAGGCTTTATTTTGTTATCCTCACCGCTTCCGCCTACTCCATTCTCCCCAGCATAGCTGGGGGATTAGGCTTTTCATTTA
>NZ_JAJBNQ010000081.1:0-599 GCF_020538025.1 Blautia sp. MSK17_66 | reverse complement strand
TTTCGATGATTTTGGATATTTTATTCCTCTTTCCGATTGCTGTGCATACCATACAGACTGCACTCTGGCGATTTCTTTATGAAAATATCTTTCCAGAGAAAGATACTTTCTTCCCAGAATAAAAGCCCTGCCATTTCCAGAATCATAACAGGTCATCAGATTATGAAGTCCCAGATCAATAGATAAATAATGTCCATTCTGAGAAATCTGTTCCGGCTCTTCAATCTCATAGATAACAATAAGGTCACATTTTCCATTTTCCGGTGGATAGATCCGCAGCTGTTTTATGTGATCCATGTTCCTGAAAATCTTATTTTCAAGATATAGAAATTTTTCATGGATCCCATATGTTTCTTCCATGTAGCTTTTCAGATTCTTTGGCAGAGACAGCCGCATCCGGTCTGAGCCTTTCTCATGCCGGATCCCCATCTGCATGTATGTGACCGGTATATTCTCCTGTTTAAAACGGGGTGGATTTGGATCTTTGATCCCTCCGGTCTTTTTCAGGACATAAAAGGATTTCCATGCTTTGTCCAGCTGCTTGCAGGTCTCCTGTGCTGTCTGTGACGGAAGCTGTTTATACCACAGATTTCCTTTAT
>NZ_JAJBNQ010000009.1:0-111554 GCF_020538025.1 Blautia sp. MSK17_66 | reverse complement strand
GCTTCGCATAAGCCCATCTGCTTTTCACCTGTACAGAGCCATGCTTCCGCTGGAACCTGCTTATCCGTCCCAGTACACGGTACATCCGGTCTTTTTCACTGGAGAAGTTGATAAACTTTCTTCCCAGGACAGTTCCGTCTGACTGCATAATGGTGCAGACTGCATCCGTATTGATTCCCAGATCCACACTGCAGATGATCTGTTCTCTGATTGGTACTTTCGTAAGTATCACATCTTCTGTATAAGAAAAACGCAGAAAGTATTTCCTGTATCTTCTCTCTAATGTTGGGGCAGATGCTTTTTTCCCGGACCAGTTCTTCCTCAGATACTCCATATCCGTGTGACTTAACCGTACATGGAACCATTTCCAGTCATGACCGTCATATAACTTCAGATAAGCAGCATCCTTTCCGTTCTCATTCTCCCGGTACATCACATCACGGTAAAAGACCGGCATGGCATGATTCTCATGTACAAGTTTTGGCTTTCCTCCTATTTGACCTAATTTTTCCCACATCCCCATTCGAGTTTTGTAAGAGGATATGCTTCCCAGAGCATGCTGGATGGCTGCCCTTCTCAGATAGGAAGGCATCTTTGGAAAACGAATATCAAAATCAAAACGAGCCTGATTCTTTTTCGTTGTATGTATCAGGTGTTCTGCTTCATTGAAACGTTTCTTCGTTTCCGGAATTCTTTCCAGTTCTTCCCATACCTGCTCATAAATCTCTGTCAGATAGCTGACTGCAGACCTGTAAACATCCAGTGTCTGACGGATTGGAATATTCTGTTTTCGTAATTCCACGCCATAGCTGGATGTAATCTTCATATCTACTTCTTAACCTTTCTATCTTATAATGATGCAAATAAGTCCTATTTGTTCTTTCCTATTCTATTATAACTCTTTTTAGGTCCAATAAAACTCTCTTTTATGTTTTTTGTAAAAAATTTGCGCGTCTAACTCATCACTGAAAGTAACGAGAATGCGACGCGCAGTTATTCAATTTCAAATTCTTCCTTTAAACCAGATACTGAAAACTTATAATACCTACGGATACAAATTTCTTGTTTTTACCGGCAATGACCATGAAGCAACTGAACGAAAATATATTCAGGAACTTCTGTCTTATAAGATAGAAGGAATGATCATTTTAAGTCATACCATTCCTTCCAGAGAACTCGCCTCCTACAATCTTCCAATTGTGACGATCGAGCGTGAAGATCAGTTTGTAAACAGTGTCAATACTGACAACTATATGGGTGCGGTGCAGGCAACCAGCCTTCTTGCCAAGACAGGAGCAGATGTCCTGATCCATATCAATGCCGAATTATCTCCACAGATTCCATCCTATGGCCGTATAAAAGGCTTCTCTGATATCTGCGAGGAATATCAGATTCCACATGAGCTTATTCTTACAGCTACCGGAAGCAGTTATGAGGCAAGCTCTCAGATTCTCAAAAATTTGCTGGAAACAATTGATTCTAAATATCAAGGCAAAACAAAGGGAATTTTTCTTCCAAACGATACATTTGCCAACATAATGCTCAATCATCTGATTCAAAAGTATGGACAGCTTCCAGATGACTACAAGATCATAGGTTTTGATGATTCTCCTGTTTCCAGGGAAGCTATTGTTCCCATCAGTACTGTCGGACAGCAGATTGACAGAATTGCCGCATCCGCTATGGAAATCCTGCATGAGCAGATTACAGAACGGCATAAAAGAAAACCGGCTCTGTCTTCTGAGCCGGTTCACAAGATTATTCCGCCGATTCTGATTAAGCGAGAAACGACATAAAACTATTAGAAGATTCTTTCTTTCACACTTTCCAGATCCGAGGCTTCCGTCAGTTCTTTAAATTTCTGCGGGTCCGTATCCGCATCGAACTGTCGGATCACCTCCATCAGGTCATCACAGCTGTACGCATTTTCATAAATTCCTGTCGCATAACCATACAGTTCAATATATTCTTCTTCTGATTTTGCAGTCCAGAGATCCTGGTACAGACGCACTGCCTCTCCATCCTCTTTTACTGCATCTGCACTTCCTGTGATGGCATTATAGATCATCGCAAATGCAGGACCTGCCATGGAAGCATATTTGCCGCGTACATAGTCAATCGGTGCATTTCCAAAAGAGTCTTTTTCTTTGAAGATTTCAAAATTCTGCTCAGAAAAACTGTCGATCGCACCCACCATGATATTACTGTTCTGTTCTTTTTCTTTGGCTGAAATCTTATCAAGATATGTGGATACATGGAATGCACTCATAAGAGTGTTGCAGTTTCCAGAGGACAATACCGCTTCAAGATTCTTAAGACCGTTCCCGCCTTCTGTATATCCCGGACAGATCGTAACATGTACCATTCCATCTTTATCTGTGAGTTCTGTGGTCTTATCTGTTTTTGAAAGTTCTTCTGCCGATTCCGGAAGTACAAGTCCTGCTTTTTCTTCCAGCGTGTTGAGCATTCCCCAGGTTCTGACCTGATGAAGACGATTTCCAACGGATGCACCACCAGACATGATCACAATATTTCCGGCACCTTTGTCCAGGAAAAATTCCGTCATATCGCATCCGGCTTCATAAACCGCCTCAAGATCCGGTCCGACACTTCCCATATACCAGGGATTATCCCTGATCACTTCGTAGTTTTCATCACTCACGCTGTTAGAGCCGAGTGCATAGTAGATTTCATCTTTTTCACAGGTTTTTATGACATCCTGAAGTCCATCCGCAAATCCGGCAAAAGAAATGATTCCCTCTGCTCCGTTTGCTTTCGCTTCATCAATAAAATCACACTCTGCCTGTGTATCTGCGATCTTTCCGGAAAAGATAAATTTCACCGGAAAACCTGCTTCAATATAATCCCGGTAATAACTTGCAAACATTTCCATCTCTGCTGAATCCGGATCATACATTGCCACACCAATCGTATGAATTTCTCCTTCACTGTAGGTCTCTGCCGAAGCCCATGCCATCTCCTGTGTTCCATTCAGAAGTGTCGCACACAGTATCAGACTGAGTATTTTTTTCTTCATATTATTTGCTTCCTCCCGTCTGTTTTTTTGCTTTTTCTACATAAAAACAGGCTGCTTCATGACCCTTTGAGATTTCTTTCAGTTCCGGCATTTTTTTCTTACATATTTCCATACAGTGCTCACAGCGGTTCTGGAACGGACATCCTGTCGGCACGTCCAGCGGACTTGGTGCCTCGCTTTCAATGCTTTCAAGCTTTTTGGATGGATCCATATGAACAGAAAACTGTGCTCCGACCAAAGCTCTGGTATACGGATGCACTGCATTACCGGAAACATCTTCCCCCGGAAGTATTTCTACAATATGTCCCAGATACATGACTGCAATCTGATGTGCAAAGGATCGGATCAGTGCCAGATCATGACAGATAAAGATCATACAAATATTTTTTTCTTTCTGCAGACGTACCAAAAGTTCAATGACGGACTCCTGTACAGAAACATCCAGTGCAGAGGTTGCCTCATCACAGACCAGTATCTCCGGTTCCAGAGAAAGAGCTCTTGCAATGCTGATCCTCTGTCTCTGTCCACCACTCATATTGTGCGGATAACGGTCAACAAAGTCTTCAGGAAGTTCCACCATACGGAGAAGTTCCTTGGCTTTTGCAGTTCTCTCACTTCTTTTGATTTTTTTATAATTCATCAGAGGCTCTGTCAGAATATCTCTGATTTTCATCTTTGGGTTAAAAGATGCCAGCGGATCCTGAAAAACCATCTGCAGATTCTGACGGTTTTCCCAGGTTTCTTTCTTTGAAAGTCCCGTGATATTTTTGCCATGATAAAGGACTTCTCCACTCGTTGGCTGATCCAGGGAAATCACCATACGGACAAAGGTTGACTTTCCACATCCACTTTCTCCTACAATCCCCAAAGTCCGTCCCTTATACATGGTAAGGTTGACATCATTGCAGGCAGTTAAGGTTCTGCCATGGGAAGCAGGGAACTGTTTTACAATATGCTTGGCCTGCATGATGATCTCATGATTTTCAGACATATCGTTTTCCCTCCATTTCCGGAACTGACTCCAGAAGTTTCTTTGTGTAATCACTGGTCGGGTGGTTCAGAACTTCTTCTCTGGTTCCATGATCAACTACTTTTCCATGACGCATGACGATCAGCTGATCTGCCATATAAGCTGCCACACCAATATTATGCGTAACAATGATAATGCCTGTTCCAAAATCATCCCGAAGTTCCATCATCTGACGGACGATCTGTGCCTGTGTGGTGACATCCAGTGCACTTGTCGGTTCGTCCGCCAGAAGAAGTTCCGGATTAAATGTCATCGCCATGGCAATGCCGACACGCTGACGCATACCGCCTGACAGCTGATAAGGATAGCTGTTCATGATATTCTCCGCATCCGGAAGACGCATTTTGGAAAGCATGGAAACAGCCTTCTGCCATGCCTCTTTTTTTGCCATAGGCTCATGTGTACAAATATATTCTACATACTGACTGCCAATCTTACGAATGGGATTCAGAGTTCCTCCACAGTCCTGAAAGATCATGGAAATCTTGCTTCCGCGAAGTTTTCTCCAGTCACTTTGGGAGTTTTTAAGGAGGGATTTGCCGTGAAAGAGAATATCTCCGCTGGCAACCCTGCCCGCTCCGGGGAGAGCCCCCAGAACGGCACGGATCACTGTCGTCTTTCCACTTCCACTCTCTCCTACGATGCTGATGATCTCACCCTTTTTCATGGAAAGATCAAAATGTTCGATCGTAGGAATCTGATTTCCATACTGTACAGCCAGATCTTTAATTTCCAGCATACATAGACTCCTTTATCACTCAGCCATCTTCATATCAGCAGTTACCCAGTAGTAATCCATCGGATACATTACCAGTCCTTCTACTGTTGATTTGGAGATAAGGAAGGTATTTTCATATCCGAAGAATACAGTAGCTGCATCGTCCATGATCGCCTGCTGGATCTTCGCGATCAGTTCTTTTCTTGCATCTGTGTCAATAGTTTCTGCCAGTTCATCCAGCCATGCGTCTACATCTTTGTTTGCATAACCTGAAGTGTTGTTTGCAGATGTACTGTACCAGTTCTCACGAAGATAGTTTTCCGGATCTCCTGTATTGGCAACAAGCACATTCCAGATCAGCAGGTCATACTGTGAAGAATCACGACGGTCAAGAAGTGTCTCGTAGGATACACAGTCAAGCTTGATGTTGATGCCGATCTCTTTGAGACTTGCCTGAGCTGCCTGTGCATATACACCAAGCTCTGCACGGCTGTCATAGTATACGAAGGTAAGCTCCAGCGGCTCTCCGTCCGGAGTTTCAACATAGCCATCACCGTCAGTATCTTTGTATCCTGCATCTTCAAGAATCTTCTTTGCTCCATCTGGATCATAGGAGTTCTCATCGTTCAGATCATCATATTCATAATCCAGTGTCGGAGGTACCGGTGCTTTTCCAGGTGTTGCGCCGCCTTCAAGCAGAACACTTGTATAGGTTTCTTTGTCAAGTCCGCGGAGAAGTGCCTGACGAAGCGCCAGATCTCCAAGTGCACCGTTTTCATTCATAAATGCATAGGTGGAACGAAGGGATTCCAGGGACTGGATAGTGTAGTTATCATTTCCTTCAAACTCAAATACGTTTTCTGTCTTTAAGTTATAAGCCACATCAATCTCACCGGACTGCAGAGCCATGGAACGAGTGGTCTGGTCACCGATGATACGCAGCGTCACGCTGTCATTCGGAACCTCTCCGTCCCAGTAGTATTCATTGCGGACAACGACGGTATCTCCGTCCGGATCAAAGGACTGGAATGCGTACGGACCTGTACATACCGGACCTTCTGTCGCAATGTTGGAATTATCAATGCTTGTATCCATGATCAGAAACAGCGGATCAGCCAGACAGCCTGCCATATTCGCGTTTGCTCTGTTCAGATTGAAGATGACATTCTGACCATCAACATCAATACCTGCAATGTCAAAGAACTCCGGTACACGGTTTGACATCTCAATCGTACGTTCCAGAGAAGCTTTTACCAGCTCCGGTGTAAGATCATTGCCATTTGAGAATTTTACACCGTCACGGATGGTAAAAGTCCAGGTCTTTCCGTCTTCACTGTTTGTCCACTCTGTTGCAAGACATGGTACCATGTTTCCTTCTTCATCAAATCTGGTAAGTCCCTGTCCGACACCATAACGTGAAATGACCCAGCTGAAATACTGCTCTGTAGGCTCCAGTGTATCTGCAAAGCTTGTTACACCGATCGTCATTGTCTTTGCATCTGCTGCCCATACCGGTGCTGTTGATGTGAGTGAGATTGTCATAAGTGCTGCTAGTGCTGCTGCGGCAAGTTTTTTTGCGATTCTGTTTTTCATATATTTTCTCCTTTAATATTTTTCGGTAGTTTATGATACCTACGAATTGCTCCGTTACCGAGTAACTCTCGCAATTCTACCCTCTTTTCGCATATCGCGGGATTATCATCCCACTTTTATGCTCATATCGGGGCGGGTTCCAAGATTCTTCATCCACTTATGAGCAAGCTCATGTGGATTCATCTCTTTTCACCCTGGTATCGTATATTAGTCTTGTCTCGGGTCCAGAATATCACGGATACTGTCACCAAGCATATTAAATACGATTACGACGATTACGATGGCAATACCAGGTGCGATCATCAGCCATGGTGCCTTTGCCATATAGGTTCTTCCTTCATTCAGCATCAGTCCCCATTCCGGTGTCGGTGCGACCGCACCAAAGCCCAGGAAAGAGAGAGATGCCAACTCCAGCATCATGGTTCCCATATCTGCTGCTGCCGTTACTGTCATGGTTGTCAGCATATTCGGGAGTATGTGCTTCCAGAGAATTTTTAATGTACCGGTACCGTTTACAACTGCAGCTTCCACATACAGGTTTCGTTTTACTTTCAAAACCATACTTCTTGCCAGACGGGCATATTTTGTCCAGCTTACCGCAGTGATGGCGATAACTCCGTTTCGAAGACTTGGTCCGAGCATACCTGCAATCGCGATCGCCAGGATCATTCCCGGAAAGGAGATCATCATATCTGCGATTCTCATGATCACCTGATCGATCCAGCCGCCAAAATATCCTGCGATGATCCCAAGTAAGGTTCCCACAACAAAGATCGTCGCTACAAGGATCAGAGTGGAAACCAGAGAAGTTCTGGTGCCATAGATCACACGGGAAAGCAGATCCCGCCCCAGTTTGTCAGCACCGAGCGGGTATTCTGCACAGGGTGCTTTCAAAGAGTCCAGCATCACGGCTTCCAACGGATCCTTCGGTGCAACCCATGGTGCAAAAACAGCCACGCCGACAATGACAAGTGCAAGAATAAAGAATAAGGTAAACTGTTTATGAGCCAGGAAAAAATTCTGCTTCTTCACTTTATTTGACCTCCTTTATTCTTGGATCCAGATAAGTATAGGATAAATCAACAATGATGTTGATGACCATATACATAACTGCGATCATAAGTACATATGCCTGCACCATCGGATAATCTCGACAGGCAATCGCCTTGATCGCCATACTTCCCATTCCCGGCCAGTTGTAGATGATCTCAACAACAGCCGTTCCTCCAAGCAGCGATCCCAGCGAAAGTCCAAGAAGGGTAACGATCGGAAGCATTGCGTTTGGAAGTACATGTCTCCAGAGGATCACGCTCTCTTTGATACCTCGCATTCTGGCTCCGATGACATAGTCCTGACGAAGTTCCTCCAGAACTGCATTTCTCACCTGCCTGGTATACTTGGCTGACATGGAAAGTGCCAGTGTCACAGCCGGCAGGATCATTGCCTTAAAGTCCGTTGTACCTCCCGCTACATTGATCCAGCGGAGCTGGACTCCAAAGATACTCAGAAGAATCAGACCGATCCAGAAGCTTGGGACAGATACTCCAAAAAAAGTAATCCCACGGATCAGATAATCCGGCCACTTATTCTGATACACTGCTGAAAGAATCCCACAGGGTATGGAAAATAAGATCATCAGCAGAAGCGCGAACAGTGACATCTGAAGCGTTGGCCAGAAACACTTCATCAGTTTTTCAGTTACAGGAACTTTAAACGCATACGAAGTTCCCATGTCTCCGGTAAGTACTCCTTTTACCCAGGATCCGTACTGTACCAGAAACGGCTGGTCAAGGCCCAGTTCATGTCTCGTCTGTTCGAGGAGTTCCGGTGTCGGCAGATTACCACACTCAGTCAGCATGATCTCTGCGGGATCTCCCGGTGAAAGATAAGTAAGCCCGAATGTAAAAAAACTTACACCGATAAGAACGATCAGAATCTGCAGGAGCCTTTTTCCGATTTGTTTTTTTGACATTGTTTCTCCTTCCTACATTAGTAGAGGTTTTTTGTTACTGTTCACTCCGTTCGCAGTAACTTGGTCAAAATGCATTCCAAATCACCTTCGGTGATGGCATTTTGCCCCGTATGTCTCGGGATTTTGCCATATTCATGGCAAAACACCTCGCGGGATATTACCTGTGAACAGTTACGGTTTTTTACCAGATGCGATTCAAAAAGGGCAGGGGAAAATACGCTTTTGAGTAAAAGCGCAGAAAAAAACATCCGCATAGACTACGGATGTTTGCACACGAAAAAACAATGCTTCCTATCTACCGTAAGAATCATATCTAATCATTTGCAAGCAGGTCTCCTGACTTAAGTTCCTCGCTCCAAAACCCCTTCCCGGACTGACTTGCGCCTTCCCAGTGGTCAATTATGTTTTGCAGCTCCCTATCACAGTGACGGGATCGTACCGGATTTACACCGGTTTCCCTTTTAATCTGTCCGGAATCCACATTTCAAGCTAAACGGATATTCAGACAGAACTTACAAAGGCTGGTTCAAAACCAACAAATGTTATGTATTTACAACTTTATAATATCTTACATTTTTTTCCATGTCCAGAAATGTTTCTTTATAAATTGTATTTTTTTATATACAAAAATAGAAAACTTTCCTGTTTTTGCGTGGCCAAAATGGGGGAGTCTGAGGGGGACTTTCGGCCTTCGCAACTTTGAGATAGTCCCCCTCAGGGTTTTATGTTTGTCAAACAGACGGGCCGCCGGGCAGTTCCCGGCTCAGGCATTTCGGAATCGACTCAAAAATTCCTTCGTCATTTCTTTCTGCGGATTTTCAAAAATCTGCTGTGAAGTCCCTTCCTCAACAATAACACCATCACCCATGAAGATTACATGCTTTGCCACATCTTTTGCAAAAGCCATTTCATGTGTGACAATAATCATTGTAAGTCCGTCCTTAGCAAGCGTTCTCATAACCTCCAGAACTTCCCCTACCATCTGCGGATCCAGTGCAGAGGTCGGCTCATCAAAAAGCAGGATTTCCGGTTCCATCGCAAGTGCTCTTGCAATCGCAACCCTCTGCTTCTGTCCTCCGGAAAGCTGCTTCGGCTTCGCATTGATATACGGTGCCATGCCAACCTTTTCGAGATACATCATTGCATTTTTTTGTGCTTCTTCTTTGCTTTTTTTGAGAACTTTTTCCTGTCCGACTGTACAGTTCTTAAGAACCGTCATGTTGCTAAAAAGATTAAAGTTCTGAAACACCATACCAACCTTCGAACGATACTCCGGAACATTCACATGTCTGTCCATGATGTTTGTTCCATGATAACAGATTTCACCGGATGATGGTGTCTCCAGAAGGTTCATACAACGCAGAAGTGTGGATTTACCGGAGCCGGAAGGACCGATAATGCAGGTAACATCTTTCGGTTTCACAGAGAAATCAATATCTTTCAAAATCTCATGCGTTCCGAAGGATTTTCCCAGATGCTGTACTTTCAGAATTGTCTCATTCATTCTCTGCTGTCCTTCCTTTCCTTGTAAGAATACATACCACTTGTATGTGTCAGGGTATCTGCAGTAGCCAGATCATAGTTATCCGGTCCGTCCATCTTACGCTCGATCACACGCAGAATTCTGGAGCAGGTAAATGTCATGATAAAATAAATGACCATAGCTATTGTGAAGGACTCAAAGTATGTATACAGTGCACCTGCCACACCCTTAGTCGTATAAAAAAGTTCTACCGTACCGATAATGGAAAGTACACAGGTATCTTTGATATTGATGATCAGGTTATTGCCGATCTGCGGCATGATGTTTCTGAGTGCCTGCGGCAGAATAACATGAATCATAGTCTGTACATGTGTCATGCCGATTGCCTTGGCACCCTCTGTCTGTCCCGGATCGATTGAGAGAATACCGCCGCGGACAGTTTCTGCCATATATGCACCTGTGTTGATGGACACAATAAAAATTGCGGCAAACCACATGGACATATTAATATTGAACAGATATGCACTACCGAAATAAATAAACATTGCCTGTGCCATCATAGGTGTTCCACGGAAAAACTCCACATAGCAGGCAAGAATAAATTTTACGATTTTGACCAGTATCTTCTTAGCTGTGGAATCGTTTCTGTCTATTGGAATCGTCTGCACGATACCTACAAGAAATCCAATGATGCATCCAAAAAGTGTTCCGACCAGAGCCAGCCACATGCTGACTCCGGCTCCCTTTGCAAAAGAAGGACCGTATTGCTGAAGAAGATAAATGATTCTTCCTCCAAAACTCTCAGGCAGCATTTTGCTCCTCCTTTATGATTCGCTGGACAGAGGCTGTACAGAAATTGCCTCATCCATCATCTTGCTGTAATCATCTTCGGTCATCTCGCTTAAGACTCCGTTGATGGCATCTTTGAGTTCATCATTTCCTTTTTTCAGGGAAATACCAATGTTGATATCCTCATCAGATACCTCAAAAGCTCCCTCTGTATCGCTAAAATCAAGAAGTTTGAAATCCGGATAAGCAACGCAGGCTGCTTTTCCTGTCGGCATATCGGTTACAACAGCATCACATTTGCCGGATTCCAGAGCGACAAGCATCGCCGGTGCACTTTCCTGTGCAGGAAGAATATTGGCATCCGGGATCTGCGGCAGACAGGAATCATACCAGATCGTATTCTGCTGAGATGTCACAGTTGCTCCTTTGAGGTCTTCAACACTTGCTGCGTCTTTATAATCTCCATCCTCTTTTACAAGAGTGATGATAGATGCATAATAATATGGGTCTGTAAAATCAACCATCTGCTGACGTTCCTTGGTGATGGACTGTCCTGCAATGACACAGTCAACCTGTCCGGACTGTACTGCCGGTACAAGGGAATCCCAGTCAAGCTTTACAATCTCCAGATCATAGCCAAGTTCATCTGCAATCTTCTTTGCCATCATGACATCATATCCATATGCGTAATCAGAGCTTCCTGAAATCTGTACCGCGCCATTGGAATCATCCGGCTGTGTCCAGTTGTATGGTGCATAACCGCACTCCATAGCAACCTTGAGTGTCTTTTTATCAGCCGCGCTTACACTCTGCACTCCAAATACTCCACATGTCATAGATGCTGTTACAGCCGCTACTGTCAACATTCTCCACATTTTCGTCTTCCTCATTTTCGTTTCCTCCTAAAATATACCTGTAAAGTAAAAAAAAGCGCACGGAACCACGAAGTGCCCCATTGCGCTTTATGCCATTCTAATACTTTATTGTTGGAAAGTCAATCTTTTTGTTCTGTCAAAAGATATAGAAAATATAAGTAAAAAAACGGCAGCTTCACGCCACCGTTTTTATAAATTATTTTATGAAGGTCTTCTTACAGAAAGAATGGTTCTGTAAGTTGCATCATTACTGATCTTGATACCATCCTGGGAGTTTGATGCGTGAACGATCTGTCCGTTGCCCATGTAGATAGCTACATGACCGCCATAGCAGATCAGGTCACCTGGCTGTGCATCTGCATAAGAAACCTCAGTTCCCCAGTTCTGCTGCTCGTAGGATGTTCTCGGAAGGCTGTAACCAAACTGTGCATATACACTCTGTGTAAATCCAGAGCAGTCCGCACCGCTTGTAAGGCTTGTTCCACCCCATACATACGGGTTTCCGACAAACTGCAGTGCATAGTCTACGATAGAAGAGCCAGAACCACTGGATGAGCTGGAAGAACTGGATGAAGTATCTACATCCTCCGGATTTACAGTGTTGTCACTGTCGATCACATTACCATATTCATCATATTCTACCCCATCACTGCTGTCAGATGTACTCTCGTCATCGCTGCTGTCGGTATTTTCGTCATCAGAAGAGTCTTCACTGTCAGAATTCTCATCCTCTGTGTCTTCATCATCTTCTGTATACTCACCATCCTCAGAAATCTCTTCCTGATCTTCTTCATCAGTATTCTCATCATACTGATCTTCCTGATTTTCCTGCTCCTGTGCAGCCTCTTCCTCGGCTTCCTGTCTTGCAGCTTCTTCTGCTGCTGCAGCTGCTTCTGCCTCTGCCTGACGTCTTGCTTCTTCCTCAGCTGCAATTCGCTCTGCCTCAAGCTGCTCGATCTCTGCCTGCTGCTGAACGATGAGGTTGGAATACTCTGTCGCCATCTGCTGTGCATATGCAATTTCATTGTCACAGTCAGCAGAATTAGCTTTCTTAGTATCAATCTGTGTCTGAAGGTTTACTGACTCAGACTCATATTCCTGCTTCATGCCTTCCAGTTCAGCCTTCTCCTGCTTATACTGATCTCCAAGCTGTGTTACCTGTGCGATCGTATTTGCATATTTCTCAAGGCTCTGTCTGTCATACTCATACATCTTCTGTGTATATTCTGCCTTTGTCAGAAGATCAGAAAGATTCTCTGCGTCCATCATCATCTGGAACCATGCAGCATTGCCGCCCTTCTCATAAATATACTGGATACGCTCTTTCATTGCTTCGTACTGCTTTGTCTTGGCATTCTGTGCTTTCTCAAGAGCAGTCTGTGTAGTCTGAATGTCAGTTTCTTTATTGCTGATATCCCCTTCAAGGGTCTGAATGGAAACCATGACATTTACAAGATTTGCATCCAAAGCATTAATTTCATTCTGTAACTGCTGCTTTGCTGAATAAAGCTGATCAATCTGTGCATATGTAGCATCCAGCTGTGCACTGGTAGCTGCCTGTTCTTCTCTCAGCTCATCTTCTCTTGACGCGCTTACACTGACAACCTGTGCTGCAGTCATCATTAATGCCAACGTCATGCAAACAATTCGTTTCTTCATGTTTTCACCTCATAATCTAAATCTATCTATTTTGTAACATTTCCGAAATATCTTATCGAACTTCTTTTACATATTAACATATCGTTCTCAAGAACGCAAGAGTAAATAATTAAAAATTTTAAAATTTTGTAACATTTATTAAAGAATACGAAAAAAGAGAGACGTTCTTCTGTAACAAAAACGTCTCTCTTCTATATTCAATATTTAGCTTCAACTGTAAAGATCCGCAAGAATCTGTGCAGCTGTCTTGTTCTTATATCCCTCCGGATCAGAAAGTGTACTGCTGTACCATCTCAGATAATTACCTCTTCGGATATAGTTACCACAGGATGTATGGTAATTATACTTTGTAAATCCTTTATATCTGGACATATAAGTCTTGGCAAGTGCTACTGCCTGACTGTCATAATCTCCACTCGGTGTGCAGGTTCCTGCAAGCTGGCAGCCAGCCTGCGGTGTGGAATGAATAACTACCGCACTCTTATCCGGACACTGTCCGAGAATAATCCAGGTATGCCCGTCATCATAGCCAATATCTCCCGGCTGCATCTTCCAGCCACTCTGAGACAGATAGTTCTGATTTACAATCTTACCCCATTTCAGAGTATTCTGATAATAAGAACCGATATCTCCTGAGACAACTGTATAACCACCGCTCTCTCCTGATTTTGTATGCATGACCTGATAAGATGCCCAGCCTACAAATCCGGAACAATCCAGACCCTTGGCTCTGTTTGCATCACTTAAGTCTCTGTAATTATTGTAATCATAATTGCTGTTCTGACTATTATACCAGGAAATCCATGTCGGACTTACGCCCTTTCTGTTGGAATCATTCCAGCCTCCGCCCCATACATACAGAGCCTGGCCTACCGGCTGCAATGCTCCTGCAAGATAATTCTTGATCGTTCTTGCAGAGGTCGGTGTAGTTGGACCTGAATTAGAAGATTCCTTATAAGAATCTGTCAGCACTCCATTTGAATCAAACACATAATACGTACCATCGATCAGCTTTTTGCCCGTTGTTATTGTGGTGGTACTTGGATCAATATAATATTTCTTGCCATCAACGCTTATCCATCCGGTACTTACAAGTCCGGTTTTGGGATTAAAGTAATATTTCTTGCCATCAACACTCTTAAATCCCTTGTACATAACTCCTGTATTCTTTGCGAAATAATAGCGACCGCCTTTACTGTTCTTGAGCCATCCCGTCGCCATTATGTAAGTCTTGCCACGAAAATAACGCACATTTCCATTGGCTGCTGTCAGAAATCCGCTCTTGGTTGCACCAGTGCTTCCATCAAAATAGTAATAATAAGAACCAATTTTCTTAAGTCCTCTGTACATCACGCCATCTGACGGTCTGAAATACCACTTCTGCCCTTTGCTGTTCTTCATCCAGCCGGTTGCCATTGTATAAGTACCGGGCGAAAAATATCTCACAACTGTCTTCGAAAATCTGACAAACCCACTGACCGTATATCCTGTAGAAGGTTTGAAATAATAGTAGTTTCCTCCGACTTTCTTAAGCCCCTTAGACATAACTCCTGTTCTGGAATCAAAATATCTCTTCGGCCCTTTGGAGCTCTTCTGCCAGCCTTTATAAAGAACTCCAGTCTTTGTATTCAGAAAATACTTATTATTGCCAAGTGTAAGCCAGCCCTTGACCCTCTTACCATTCTTATAATAGTAAGTCTTGCCGTTGATCGTACGAAATCCTGTTATCGCTGCTGCCTGGGTTTCTACGGTTGTCGCCTGCAATGTAAAACCAACTGCAAAAAGCATAATTCCCAAAAGAATGCCCCAGATCCCGGCTCTTTTACATACCTTCTTCATATATTATCCTCTTTCCGAAAAATTAGGTGGTAACTGTCCGGCATACAGTTCACTGTCCTCCGAATAATTACATTCATTGTTACTTTTTTCGTTATATTTTTTTACAATATTATTACAATACCATGTAGGTATTATATCTCAAGATTTCCTGTACGTCAATACATAAAAAAAGGCAGGAATCTGCACCAAAGTATTGTTACTGTTACATAAAATACCTTTGGTACCGATTCCTGCCCTTAAACTTTTTATTAAAGAAGATGTTTACGAAGTTCTGCTCCATCCTTTGCACTTAAGTAAGCCGGTGCAACATCAAAAACTGTCTTGCAGCCTTTCTGTCCTTCCTGACTCATGCGATACGCAGCTCTTGCATAGGCAACGATGACAGAAGAAGTGAATTCCGGATTGGAGTCCAGCTTCAGGCTATACTCGATCACATGACTGTTCTCATCATTCCAGCCTGTTTTACCGGAACGGATAACAAATCCCCCATGCGGAATACCGCTGTGGTCACGCTTCAGTTCTTCTTCAGAAATGAAATGTACGGTTGTATCATAGTCAGCAAAGTAGTTCGGCATGGTTTTAATCTCCTTCTCGATACGGGCAAGATCTGCCCCCTCCTCAGCTACTACAAAGCACTCTCTTGTATGCTTCTGTCTTGTTGTAAGATCCGGATTTTCTCCGTTTCTTACAGATTCCAGTGCTGCTTCCACCGGAATTGTGTACTGCTTGCCGTCTTTTACTCCATCAATTCTGCGGATTGCATCGGAATGTCCCTGACTTACGCCCTTACCCCAGAATGTATAATCCTTTCCATTGGTAAGGATTGCATTCGCATACAGTCTGTTCAGAGAAAACATTCCCGGGTCCCAGCCTACAGAAATGATTCCAACATGTCCGCTCTCAGAGGCTGCCTTGTCTACATTTGCAAAATGCTCCGGTACCTTCGCATGGGTATCAAAGCTGTCTACAACGTTGAACCACTGTGCATATTTCGGAGTCTGCTCCGGAAGATCTGTAGCACTTCCTCCACAGAGAATCAGAACATCTATCTTGTCTTTCATTTTTTCTGCTTCATCTACATGGTAAACAGCTGCTGTCTCTGTAAGGATTTTGACAGTTGCAGGATCACGGCGTGTAAAAACTGCTGCAAGTTCAAGATCCGGATTATGTTTGATCGCACATTCTACACCTCGTCCAAGATTACCATAACCTAAAATTCCAATACGAATACTCATCTAAAAATTTCCTCCTGTACTTCTCGTTGTACGTTACTGTTCACTCCGTTCACAGCAACTTTGTCAAAATCCATTCCCGATTACCTTCGGTGATAGGATTTTGCCCCGTATATACTTTATCACAGCAATACAATAATATGATAATATCACAGCCTTCAAATGTCAATCCGTTCATTTATATTTTCTTTTACCTATAAATCTTACTGTTCACTCCGTTCACAGCAACCTGGTCAAAGCTACCAGAAAGTTTCTTCAGCAGCAGAATACACCTCCGCCAGGACAGCACAGCCCACATAGCATATTTGCAAGACAGAGCTTCATGCAGTAATCACTTCCATCCATTGGCATTCCGCCAAAGGGATTCTGCTGTTCCTGATACCAGGTCCCGCCGCCTTCCATTCTCTGAAGGAGCATTCGATACTGCATATTGTCCGGTTCCATATTCACAGCAGTACGGATGTCATTGAGTGCATTGACATTATTGCCAAGCCCCATATTTGTCATAGCTGAAAGATAATACCATTCACCGTTTCTGTTCTTCAGTGAAGACAGTACATTCATTGCCTCCTGAAAATGGCGACTCTGGATATAATTGGCTGCCGCCTGTCGACGGATTGCCTCCTCATCCTGATATCCACTGGTCTGACGACCGGTAAATCCACCATAGCCACCTCCATAGGATGAGCCATATTCCTTTTCTTTCATAATCTGCTCATAGGCCTGCTGAACTTCCTTGAACTTCTCTTCCGCCTGTTCTTTGTTTGGATTATTGATATTGGCATCCGGATGATATTTCCTGCTCAGTCTCCGGTATGCTTTTTTGATTTCTTCATCGGATGCATCCCTGGATACCCCAAGGACACTGTATGGATCAAACATGTTCTTTCTCCTGCTCTTTCTTCCTTTTGCCGGATACTGCCTCAAATCTGCACCAGACTCCGGAATACAGAATATTCCGCAGTATATCAGTATATTTGATGATAGGAAGCTTTTCGAATTCCCGACAGACCTCTGCCATCATCATGATCAGCATCTGTCGTACTTCCTCATCAAACCCTTCCATTATATACCTTGTGGAAAAGGGATTGTAATTTCCCTTTTTGACATCATCTTCTACATCATCATAAGCATCCATAAGATAAATAAATTTCCCCAGAAAAAATCCCATTCTGCGAAGTACAGGTTCCCACATATCTTCCCTGTATGCAAAAATCTCTTCCATGATCTTTCCAAAGCATCCGGAAACTCGATCAACATCCTGTTCTTCGGATTTTTCCATTTCAGAAAGCTCATGCAGAAGAGAAACAATACGGTCAACCTTCCTGTACCATCTCTCCTCCGCCTTTTTTTCTTTCTCTCTTAGAAGCTTTCCATACAGAAAGCTCAAAAGTTTCTTCTCATCTTTCCAGTCATCCTCACATTTATAATATGCCAGAAAAACATTCATATCTGCTGCATATTCTGTGACAGCATTTTTGCGGACGGGCTGTTTTCGCACAGGATGAATGACACACCGTGTTGTTCCCTTTCTCGTCGGAGGCTCATAAAGCCCACTCAGAAGAAGAATCACAAACGTCATATCGTATGTCAGGGATATCTGTCCTGTAACCCCATAGCGTTCTCTCAGTTCCCGGCAGAGACCGCAGTAAAACGAGCGGTACAGGTCAAAATCTTTGAATTTGATTTCAGGCTTGTTCATTACTATATAACCAAACATAGAACCTCCGGCCATACTCTGCCCTCACCAGGCATTCAGCTTTTTTTGATAAACTTCTCGTGACATTTCGGACAGTCGATTTCTATCCTGCCCTTACCCTTAGGTATACGAATCTTCTGTTTGCAGTTTGGACAGGAATAAATATGGTATTCCTTTCTCTGCTGCATAAGATTCTTTTCACGACAGAACCATTGTCTTATACCGGAAGTGATCGAAAGATATTTCTGATTCTCGGCATAACGTTTCTGTATATCTCTGGAGAGCATTCTGTAATAAGTATAAAGAATTGCCAGAAGTCCCAGCGTATCACACGCTGCACCCACTCGATTCCGTATAAACATAGACAGAATAATTGCCACAAATGCAAAACCCATCGTGAATTTTGCAAATGCATCTACACCATAACGTCCTTCCATAAACTTTATAAATTTTTCTCGCATGCAAATCCCTCTTTCTTTCATGCTGACATCAATAATTCCAACATCAGATTCCTTTTTTATCTGTCATTACATACCTGGAAGATGTAAAACTTAAGATAATAGGATTCGTCGGATGACCACAGAATCGGATGATCCGGAGCCTGTGTCCTGTATTCCACCTGACGCAGTCTCTTATGTGCACTTCTTGCAGCCTGTCCGATCGTCCTGGTAAACAATTCATAATCCATGAAATGTGAGCAGGAACAAGTTGCCAGAAATCCTCCGTCCCTGACCAGTTTCATACCTCGAAGATTGATTTCTCTGTAACCTTTGACCGCATTTTTGATGGAACTGCGGGATTTTGTAAATGCCGGTGGATCCAGGATCACAACATCATATTTCTCATCATCCTCCGCCAGCTTCGGAAGCAATTCAAAGACATCTTCACAGATAAATTTAACCCTTCCCTCCAGACCATTTAACCTGGCGTTCTCCTGTGCCTGGCGAACTGCCAGCTCTGAAGCATCCACACCTGTAACTTCTCTTGCCCCTGCAATTCCTGCATTCAGTGCAAAAGAACCTGTATGTGTGAAACAATCCAGGACTCTTGCATCCTTACATAACTTCTGAATCGCAAGACGATTGTACTTCTGATCCAGGAAAAATCCGGTCTTCTGTCCATCCTTGACATCAACCTGATACCTGACACCATTTTCAACAATTTCGACCAAAGTTGGGAATTCCGGTCCGATAAATCCCTTGTGAAGCTCCATTCCTTCCTGCTTGCGGACCTTGGCATCGCTTCTTTCATAAATACCGCGGATTTTGATTCCATCCTCTGCAAGTACGCTCCTGATAAGTTCCAGGATCATTTCTTTCCAGCGGTCGATTCCCAGTGCCAGAGACTGTACAACCAGCACATCCTCAAATTTATCAACGGTAAGTCCCGGTAAAAAATCTGCCTCGCCAAAGATCAGTCGGCAGCTTGAAGTATCCGTTACCTTTTTTCTGTATTCCCATGCATCTCTTACTCTTCTTTCAAAAAAATCCTCATCAATCCTCTGATTCTCATCTCTTGTAAGAAGGCGTACCGTAATCTTGGAATTCGTATTGATAAAGCCTCTTCCCAGCGGATATCCGTCAAAATCATGCACCAGCACGATATCTCCGTTTACAAAGCTTCCCATGATACTGGAAATCTCATTATCAAATACCCACATTCCACCAGATTTGAGAAGTCGACCCTCTCCCTTTTTCAGTGTAACCACTGCAAGACTCATATTATTTCCCCTTTCGGCTATCATTCTCTATCATTTTCCCAGTAAAAAGATTTCCTTCTATTCTATCACAGATGTTTTTAGATTTCCAGTTTTTCACAGACCTCACAGAAAAAACTCATTTTTATCGAGTGAATAACAAAGTAAGCTAATTTCCCGTAAAACACAGAAAACCGCAGTCTCCCAAACATTCAGGAAACTGCGGTCACCGGATTCATTCATTAATATCTATAACGATTAAATACACTCCTAATCACGAATCAATATGTTTCTTCGTTATAGGTTTCTTCATTATAAGACTCTTCATTGTAGGATTCCTCGTCATAAGAAGCTTCTCCTGCTGACTCCTGCTGTGCAGAATCATCTGTGGTTTCTCCATAAAGCTTCTCAAAGAACTTCATCGTATCATTGTACAGAGTCTGTCTCTCATCGGCTGTTCGTGTCACAAGAATATCATCTGCTGCCGGCTCAGTTTCAATGCTGAAGATCTTCTTCATATCATTGTTGATCATATTGAGCTGTGCAGTCATATAAACATCTGTATCAGCCGGTACATAAGAAACTCCGCCATCCTTAAGCACATTCAGATAAGCTTCAAGAACCTTTCTGGTAAGCTTATCAGCTGTATCTGCGTCAAGTGTAACTGTCGGCTGCTGTGCGTTTTCTACTACAGCCTGCAGAACTGCAAGATCTCCTTTATACTCTCCCTGACAGAACTGCTTAGCCTGTTCGAACTGTGCCTTGGATGCATCATCGAGAGAATCTGTATTTAAAGCATCATCTGTTCCTTCTGTGGTTGCCTGATCGGAAGAATCTGTATTCTCCTCTGTTGTCTCACCATAGTTTTCATCTGTGGAACCTGTCTCTTCACCGTTTTCCTCCGGAAGTCCTGTTCCATCATCTGAACTACTGTCAGATCCATCCACTGAATCTGTCTCTTCGGGTGTTTCTGACGGTTCTTCATAATAGTCATCCTGCGTACCGTCCTCTGTGGCATCCGGAATACCCAGACCCTCATCAGAACTGTCAGAATCATCACCATTCTCAGATTCTGTCATTCCAGTTGCCTCTGCCATTCCTGCATCCTCTGTATAAGATTCCTTGACATCATCCCCCAGAACATCTGTATTCACATCTTCTGTAATATCTTCGCCATCGCTGTTATCTTCATCTACCATATCGTCTTCTGACTCAGAAGAGTTGTCATCATCTGAAGTCTTATTCAGATTCTGCTGAATACTTTCAAGTGTCTGCTTCATATCCTGAATATCATAGTTCTGCTGCACGATTTCCTGAAGAAGTGCTGTGATAGTAGTCAGTTCATCAGAACTCAGAGAAACATTATTCTGAACTGCAATATTGTTGACAATATTATAGATCTCATCTGCATTCTGAACATTGTCACCGATGATCTGAAGCTTTGCCTGGTTGATGATGTTGGTCGCATTATCACCGCCAACCTGCTTTGCAACATCTCCGGTAACTACTACCTCCTTGGTTGCCAGATCCTTCTTGGTAGAATCAAGCTGCTTACCACTGGCTGACTCATAGGCCATCATAACGCCTGTAAGAGCACCGGTTCCGGAAACCTCATAAGGGCAGGCTGCAACAGCCTCACAGTTGGAAATACCTGCTGTGGAAAGTGCATTGGCAAGCATATTGCAGGTTACATAGTTAAGGTTTGCTGTACGCACCTTGATACCGCCGGACTGTGTTGGCTTTACATAAGCACAGCTTAAGGTTCTTGTACCAATCTGTTCACTGGAAATATATTTGCCGAGATAATTTCTCTCATCCTGATTGTTTACTGTAATGATCTGAACCTGATTTGCATCCGCCTTGAAATATTTCATCATGGTATTCTTCTGCTCATCTGTCAGATCAGCTCCCAGCGTTACTACCTTTGATGCATCGGCCATTACCGGCATCGGGGTGCTGACTGCCAGACACATACTGCACAGTGCTGCTACGATCAAACTTCTTTTTTTCATATCCATTCCTCCATTTATCCAAATACTATTATTCACAATGAATCTGTTGCTCGCGGTTGTTCAAGTGTTTTCATTATAACACAGCCTTCTGCAGAATTGTATTTTTTATTTTCTTCATATCTGTAAATGATTGTATCACCGGATATTTTGTCTCCATATCTGGTTCTTTTTCCTGAGTATACCAGATACCTCGAAGGCCGCTGTTCCAGGCTCCTTCTACGTCTTTCTTGTAATTATCACCGATGAATGCACATTCAGCTGCCTGTACACCGGATTTTTCTACACAGATTTCAAAAAGATGCGGATGCGGTTTTTCTACCCCTGCCTCTTCACTTGTAACAATGAAATCGATGTATGGGGAAGCGCCGATCGCCTCCAGTTTCCTGTACTGGATATATGCTGTCATATCGGTTCCAACTCCAATGCTGATTCCACATTTCTTCAGTTCTCTCATAAAGTCCAGTACTCCGGGAGATGGCTTTAACTGACGGATCAGAGTATCCCAGTATGCATGGTACATATTCCGTGCATGCGGAAAAAGCGGTTTTTCCCAAAGTTCAAGCATACATTGCATGCGCAGGAGACGGCTGTGGATTGCAGCTGTGTCTGTACCGATTCTGCCAATCATGATCTCTCCTGCCTTTTTGTAACAGCTTTCCATTTCCTGTTCATGGATTCCAAAAGCACTCTCACAATAATCTGCCAGTGCCTTCATTCCATACACATGATTTTCATCATAGCTGTATAAAGTATTATCAATATCAAAAATCACTGTTTTTATGGAAGGTCCGGAATCTGAAGTGTTTCCTTCTGAAGAAGCAGTTACTGCTGGTGTCCGGACCAGATCCTCAAATTCCATCTGAAGACCGGATGCGATCTTGCACAGAACACCAATGGATGGATTTGCCTGACCTCTTTCGATCTGTGCCAGCATGCTCTTGCTGACCCCCGTCCTGTCAGCTATCTGATCCAGACTCATACCCCTGTGCTGACGGAAGCTCTTTAAATTTACTGCTATATTATTTGCTAAATAATCCATGATCGTCATCTCTTTCTCTTAAGTAACGAATATTGTTATGCTGCTTTCCTGACTCTTATCTTACCTTATTCTTCTCTGTTTGACTATACCAAAAATGCCGGCATATCTCTGTTTTGCTACAGACATATGCCGGCATTGGCTTTCTCTACTTTTCTGTGAATGATCACTCCAGGATATGCTCTCTTCCCATGGAGATAATTGTTCTGACATGGTCATCTGCCAGTGAATAAAAAATGGATTTTCCTTCTCTTCTGTTCTTCACCAGTTTATTCTGTTTGAGGATGCGAAGCTGGTGCGACACTGCTGACTGTGTCATATTCAAGACTTTTGCAAGATCACACACGCACACCTCTGCTTCAAAGAGAACAAACAGGATTCGGATACGGGTAGAATCTGCAAAGACCTTGAACAGATCTGCCAGATCATATAATTCTTCCTCATCCGGCATCGTCTCATTTACAATCTTGAGCAGGTCCTCATGTATCTCCTCACATTCACAGCTGATCACTTCTCTTTCTTCTGCCATAACCGTCTCGCTTTCTATATTGTTTCTGTTACAGTTTCTTTACAAACAGAGTTCTGATCGCATTGAGTACTGCAAGGATCATAACTCCGACATCTGCAAAAATTGCAACCCACATATTTGCAATACCCACAGCACCAAGGAGCAGACAGATCACCTTAATGCCAATTGCAAAGTAAATATTCTCATACACGATCCGCATGCATTTCCTTGCAATCCGGATTGCCTTTACAATCTTCATCGGGTCATCGTCCATCAGAACTACATCTGCTGCCTCGATCGCCGCATCAGAGCCAAGAGCTCCCATTGCGATACCGATATCTGCTCTGGAAAGTACCGGTGCATCGTTGATCCCGTCACCAACGAAAGCGAGTTTCTCTTTTTCTGATTTCTTTGCGAGAAGTTCTTCTACTTTGCTTACTTTGTCAGCCGGAAGGAGTTCGCTGTATACACGGTCAACGCCAAGTTCACCTGCAACCTGCTGTGCAACTCTGTCAATATCACCTGTCAGCATGACAGTTTCTTTAATACCGTTTTTCTTAAGTTTTGCAATCGCCTCTCTGGAAGTCGGTTTTGGAACATCCGAAATCAGGATATGCCCTTCATAAACACCATCAATTGCCACATGGATAACGGTACCTGCATGATGGCATTCTATCGGCTTCACATAGATGCGTTCCATCAGTCTTGCGTTTCCGACTGCAACCGGAGTTCCGTCTACTTTTGCTGTAACACCGTTGCCGCTGATCTCCTCTACCTCTGTCACACGATTCTGGTCGATTTCCTTACCGTAGGCATTCTTTAAGCTGCGGCTGATCGGATGTGTGGAAAAGCTCTCGGCGAGGGCTGCATACTCCAGGATTTTTTCCTGTTCCATCGTATTGTGATGGACACCTGCTACTTCAAATACACCCTTTGTCAGGGTACCGGTCTTGTCAAATACGACATATTTCGTCTGTGCCAGAGTCTCCAGATAGTTGGATCCTTTGACCAGAACACCGGCATTGCTGGCTCCGCCGATTCCGGCAAAGAAGCTCAGTGGAATACTGATCACAAGTGCGCACGGGCAGCTGATTACGAGGAATGTCAGCGCACGGTAGATCCACTGTCCCCACTGCGGCGCAGTATGAAGAATTCCCATGCTCACAAGCGGCGGCAGGATTGCCAGGGCAAGTGCTCCATAGCAGACTGCCGGAGTATAATAACGGGCAAATTTTGAAATAAAGTTCTCGGATTTTGATTTGCGGGAGCTGGAGTTTTCCACAAGTTCCAGAATCTTGGATACTGTTGATTCACCAAATTCCTTCGTTGTGCGGATTTTGAGCACGCCGGTCATGTTGATACAGCCACTGATGATCTCATCTCCCGGCTTCGCATTTCTCGGAAGGCTTTCACCGGTCAGTGCGCTGGTATTCAGTGTTGTGCTTCCCTCCACGATCACACCGTCGAGCGGGACTTTTTCACCTGGCTGTACGACGATGACTGAACCGATCTCAACCTCATCAGGATCTACCTTTTCTAATTTACCGTCCTTTTCTATGTTGGCATAGTCCGGCCGGATATCCATCAGTTCGCTGATATTGCGACGGCTCTTTCCGACAGCATAACTCTGAAAGAGTTCACCGATCTGATAGAAGAGCATAACTGCCGTACCTTCTTTGTAATCCCGAAGCAGGATTGCTCCTATGGTTGCCACCGCCATCAGGAAATTCTCATCAAATACCTGCTTATTGCAGATTCCCTTGAACGCCTTTTTCAAAATATCATATCCGATCACAAGATACGGAATCATATAGAGTGCAAATTCCAGATATCCGTCAACCGGAAGCAGGGACAGCACTACGATCAATGCAAATGCTATAATAATACGTGTCAGCATTTTTTTCTGCTTTTTGTTCATATTCTCTCCTCCTTTGCCCGTCAGAAAATGTACGGAAAATGTCGGAATGCTCTGCCGCAGCAGAGCATCCTTAATACTTTCTTATAAGTAAATCTCGCAGTCGTCCTCTACCTTCTTACAGTTCTTAAGGACTTCTTTCATTACGCTCTTAGGATCCTGTCCTTCTTCAAATTCTACATTCATCTTGAGCATCATGAAGTTTACAGTCGCATCCTTGACACCAGCCGTATTCTTGGCAGCCTCTTCCATTTTGTTTGCACAGTTTGCACAGTCAACTTCGATTTTGTAGGATTTCTTCATGGTAGTATCTCCTTCTCTTAGATATTTTATTCACGTTTTCATATGAACAATTATTCATATGTTTGTTTGTATTATAGCATATGCCGTACAAATGTCAAGGTGGTTTTCCTGATTTCATCTGAATTTTGTAAAGAAAAAATCGTAACTGTTTACGGGTAATATCCCGCGAGGTGTTTTGCCATGAATATGGCAAAATCCCGAGACATACGGGGCAAAATGCCATCACCGAAGGTGATTTGGAATGCATTTTGACCAAGTTACTGTGAACGGAGTGAACAGTAACAAAAAATCCTCCCGGTATGATGACCGAAAGGATTTCCTCTTTATTTTTTCACAAAAACCGCCACAGCCTCTGTCCACACCGTTTCGCAGAACTGATCTACGCAGCAGGCTTTTTTCAGGCGGTAGCCTGCCTGAAGAAATGCCTCCAGATCGCGGGCAAGGCTGGTTGCCTTACAGGAAACATATACAATCCGATCTACTCCATAAGAAAGGATTTTTGGCAGTGCCTTCGGATGGATTCCGTCACGCGGAGGATCCAGAACGATCACATCCGGTTTCTCGGTCAGATCATCGAGCACCTTAAGAACATCACCTGCTATAAATTTACAGTTTTCAAGCCCGTTCAGCTTTGCATTCTCTCTCGCTGCTTCTACAGCATCCTCCACGATCTCCACACCGATCACTTCTTTTGCTACCGGTGCAAGGAGCTGTGCGATCGTTCCGGTTCCGCTGTACAGATCAAACACTTCCATTCCGCTGGTATTCTGAATGTAATCTCTGACAACATTGTAAAGAACTTCGGCCGCCAGAGAGTTTGGCTGGAAGAAAGAAAATGTACTAATCCGGAATTTCAGGCCGAGCAGTGTCTCATAAAAATAATCCTGCCCATAGAGGATTCTTGTCTCATCGCTCTTAACCACATCAGAAAGAGAATCATTGATGATGTGCATGATTCCAACGATTTTTCCCTCCAGTGGAAGTGCCAGAAGCTGCTCTTTCAGCGGTTCCAGATCATATTCCTCCTGACTGGTGGTAACCAGATGCACCAGAATCTCTCCTGATGTCACGCCGCGTCTCAACATCAGATGACGAAGATAACCGACATGCTGAAGTTTCCGGTAATAGGAGGATTTTTTCTCCTGAAAAAACTCTCTCACACAGACCAGAATATCCGTCATATCCCTGTGCACCAGCTTACAGTCATCCGTATTCAGGATATCATAGGTGCTGCCTTTCTTGTGCAGGCCCAGAGAAAGCGGACCATCCTTATATTCATCACCAAAAGAAAATTCCATTTTGTTGCGGTAACCGAATTCAATCGGGCTTCCGTGGATTCCTTCCCATTCAAAATTGGCCCTGCCTTCTGCATCCGTCTGTCCACCCTGGATCAGTGCATTCTCCAGAAACTCCCTGATCTGTGTTTCCTTCATCTTAAGCTGATTCTCATACGACATGGTCTGATACATACATCCGCCACAGGCCGGAAAATTACTGCACACTGGCTCTCTTGTCTCCTGCGATGATTTCTCCAGGACTTCAAGAATACGCCCCTGAGCTCTTCCCGCACGCTTCTTCTGAATCATAAAACGTACTTTCTGTCCGGGAATTCCGTTTTTGATCAGCACCTTCTGATTCTCCACCAGAACATATCCTTTGTTCGGAAAGTCTACTTTTTCAATTATACCTTCGTAAATTTCACCTTTTTTCATTTCATACCTCATATTTATTTTCTGCTGTATCCGTTATATGAGCTGACAGTAAAACAGCCCCGGTATCTCTGCCGGAGCTGTATCATACATGGTTATGATGCACTTACTCTTCTTCGTCATCCTCAAAATAGTCATCGAAATCATCATCAAAATCTTCTTCGAAGTCCTCCAGATAATCCGGTGTAAAAAGACGATATACTGCAAATGCAATACCTGCTACAGCAGCAACTGCACCAACAATTGCAAGTACCCAAAGAACAGTATTCTTTTCTTTCTCGTCTTCTTTCTTCTTAAGGGTTGAAAGTAATTCTTCAATTTTGGCATTCATATTCAGATTGTTGAGATTATTCAGATTCATTCTATGCACCATCCTCTCGCTCGTTTTTATATCCCATAGTATATCACTATTTGCTTTGTTTTACCATATCTTCTCAAAAATTTTAGTTTTTACCTTTTCCGATCCTTGAACCGATCTGCACATTTGTCTCAATCCCATCTGCTGAGTTTATCAGGATATCCATATCCGGAAAAACCTTATCCTTCTGAGTCATATAGATGATTGTAGATCCACCAAACGCAAAATTTCCTTTTTCCTGGCCACGCCTTACATGGCTCATCACCGGACGGTTTTCAATCTTTCCAACCATCAGAGCGCCGACCTCCATCATCAGAAGCGTTCCGAAGTGCTCCGATTTCAGAAGTGAGTACTCTCTTGTGTTCTCCTTGTAGATCGGACAGACATCATTTGCCACAGGATTCACGGTATGCAGAACTCCCGGTATCCGTCTGCGCACGGATTCTCTTCCATTATCTACATAGATATACCGGTGATAATCATCTACACTGAGTCGGAATACCCATAGATATCCATCTTTAAAATGCTCTGCAAGCCTCTCATCTCTGAGCAGGCTTCCGACGGTATAACAGGTATTCTTGATCGTAACTTCCATCTGGGGCTCGATTGGATAAACACTTAAACGACAGTCACATGGACTGATAAAGTGCCTCTCATCCATATCCATCTCACGTGCACCCTGTCTCAGTTTCCTTGTAAAAAAATCATTATATGAAGAATATTCTTTTTCTTCATAATCCTCCCTATTGATTCCATTCCTTCTGATAAAGGGTTCCACAGCAAGTACGGATATCCGGGAGTCCAGTATCCTGCCTCCCAGCTTCGAAACTACCGGTGATACGAGTGGTCTGAGGATACATCTCCCCACTGCACTGCCATAGAGCTTCTCGAGGAGTTTATCCTGTCCGGTACTCTCCTGCCATTTATGCCCCTCACGATCCGCTGTATATCGCATAAACTCATACTCCTTTTAATCTACGTATGCGAAGACCGTATTTTATCCACCAGCCTTCCTTATAAAACAGAATAAAAAGAACTGCCACTCCCACAACTGATACAAGAACAACCAGTTCCTGATTTGTCGGCTTTCTGAAACGGAAATCAAAAATAAAGAGAAAGCCTACCAGAAGCATTGCTATATGAAGACAGCCAAGAAAATATCTGAATCCCGGGAAGAACACAGAAACCACAAACAGAAGCGGCATGATCACGGACATGGATGTGATCGGAAGTCCCTGATAATATTTGCGGTTTTCACTTGTCTCACTCTGTCTCTTGGCTTCCATGACATTAAAATATGCCAGACGAATGACTCCTGCCACCCCATAAAAGGAAAGGATCACAAGACTGTATATTCTGCACATGCCAAGCTTATATCCGAGAATAATCGGAAAAATTCCAAAGCATACAATATCACAAAGGGAATCTATCTGAATCCCAAACGATTTCTCATCATCTGTACGATTCTTTTTGGTTCTGGCAATTTTGCCGTCAAACATGTCGCATAGTCCGGAAAATGCAAGGCAGAATACCGCAAACGGCAGTTTCCCGTCTATTGCACAGAACATCCCCATGATCGAAGAGATCAGGCTTATGTATGTTAACACTACTGTATAATCATAAAATCCAATCATTTATACTACTCCCTGTTTTCATTTGTTTGCTTAACTGTTCCATACAGTTACGTTTTCTGACCGATTGTCAACTGTGCCACCACCGTAAAAAACGCACTGATCAAAAGTTCACCATAGTATCCCAGTCCCCTGCTCAGTACCATTCCGGGTAGCAGACAGCTTCCAAAAACCGGTACAAAAATATTCAGGAACAGTGTCTCGCTGATTCCCATTCCTCCCGGAAGGGGCAGCATGTCTACAGAAACAGAAATCACGGCCTGCAGAAACAGGATCGTCCAGAATCCTGTCCCACTCAGTGACAGTGCCCGATACACAAACCAGGTAACAGCAAATAAGGCCATTCTCTGTGCAAATGTGATCAGAATCACATTAAAGATAACTCTCGGATGTCCCTTAAGATACGCTGCAGTCTCTCTGTAGGTATCCATAGAATCTTCCAGTTTCTTAAGCCTACTTTCTCTTTTGCGGAGAAGGTGCAGTCTTTCCAGTATTTTGAGTCCCTTTACCAGAAAATTTCTGGCAAGATCCGGATGAAACACAAGCACAGTCATAAAAGTAACACAAAAGATATTCAGTCCCAGTCCCAGATAGAAGACCGGAAGGATCCCCTCCAGATACTGATGAAGGAAACCTCTTCCCAAAACTGCAATGCCGACTCCGATCACCACCAGTACAAACTTATATGTGATCGTAACAATCATCAATATGACCGTTGCCACCGGAATGGAAACCTTTTCTTTCTTCATGTAATAGATCTGCATTGGCTGCCCACCGCTCGCAGACGGTGTGATGCAGCTGAAAAAAAGCCCACCGATGAAAAAAGGAAACAGGATGTTTTCTTCAGATGAATACCATAAGAACGCATCATATACCAGATGATGACTGATTCTCCCCAGATAAAAAAGGCTACCAGTGCGATTCCCGGCAAAAGCCAGCGTTTGTCCGCATTCTCAATGACCTCCATAACATCTCCGAGGTCCTCCCCATGAAAAACGCCATAGATTGTCAGGACAAATACAAGCAGCAGAAATACAGTGTTGAAGATGATTTTTTTGTTTTTTTTCATAAAGACTTCACCCTTCTGTAAACTCTAGGATTTTCTGCTCAATCCTGCTGCCAAATTTTTCGTATATTCTGTACAGTTCTGTCTTTCTGCCGATACAGAAACACAATTCTGCCAGAATAACTCCTCCTGCAACATCTGCAATTACATGCTGTTTTGTCAGAAGCGTTGATACAAACACAAGAACTGCTATCACCATGGACACTCTCTGATACCATACTGGTACTTTCTGGTTTCCCCGGATGCCAAGATAACAGAACCAGCTTACCAGACAATGGATTGACGGAAACAGATTATCTGCCGCATCTACCGAATAAAGCCAGAGTGCCGCCTGATTCCACAGACCGGCATCTGTGATCACCGGTCTTGTATTGGTTGTCGGATACACGAGAAAAAAGACAAGGCAGATACATCTTGACAAAAAATCTCCCGTAAAAAACTGATACACTCTGTGTCGTTCCTGTCTCGCGATCAGAATATAATTGACAGCCCAGAAAAGATAGCATCCAAAATAAACTACAAGAAACTGCGGGACAAACGGAAGGCTTCTGTCCAATCCTGTTTCTATATTGTGGTGGTACCATCCTCCCGCGATCATTCTGGAACCGGAATATACAAGACAATTGAATATAAACGAAAAAACAAGTGGAAAAACTCCGTAAGCAGGGAGCATTCTGGTGACGATCCTCAAAGCTGTTTTCATTCTGTACTCCCTTCTGTATTTGCATACGCTCAGTATAACATTCCCTGTCTGTGTAAGCAACCAAAGTCCAGAAACATTAAGAATTCTTAAGAAAAAAGTTAGATTTTTTTCAGTTTTGCGAAGCCTGCAAACATCTTTTTGACACCAACTTTGTCAAAGTCTACGGTCACTTCATAATCTCTTCCACCTTCTGCGATAGCTTTGACAATTCCTACACCAAATTTGATATGACGGACGGTATCCCCTACTCCATAATCCAGAGACGCCGCCTTGGTAACTTTAAATTTCTGCGGATCAAATGCCTTTGCCTTAAATGTCTGTCGCATCTGCATATAACTGTTTTTTGGTGAAGCTGTCTCCTGCACAGATGGTTTATGTTCCTGAATAACTGTCCCAAGTTCTACCAGTTCCCGCGGAATCTCACGGACAAATCTGGATACTTTGTTGTACTGTACCTCTCCCCTCACAAGGCGCTGGCGTGCACTTGTCAGCGTCAGTTCTTTCATTGCCCTCGTAATACCCACATAGCAGAGTCTGCGCTCTTCTTCCATATCTGTAGGATCATCCGAAAAAACACACATACTGCTCGGGAACATTCCATCTTCCATACCGGCAAGGTAAACATAGGGGAATTCCAGGCCCTTTGCGCTGTGCAGGGTCATAAGAAGAACATAATCCTGAGCCGGATCTACCGTATCAATATCTGCGATCAGTGCAATCTCTTCCAGGAAACCTGAAAGCGTTGCCTCTCTTCCCTCTGCTTTCATAACTTCCTCATAAGAAACCGTCTTGGATATCAACTCATCAATATTCTCAATCCTTGCTCTGGATTCCTCCGTATCCTCTGCCTTAAGTTCATCCACATAACCGGTGAGATCTATGACCTCTTCCAGAAGTTCTGTGACGCTGTATGCCTGTGCTTTGCTCTTAAGTGACTGTATAAAGGTAACGAAACCTTCTATCTTGGAAAGACTTCTTCCGATTGCCGGAACCTCCTCCGCCACTCTGAGTGCATCATAAAAGCTTACATTCATATAGTCTGCATAGTCCTGTACTCTTCCTACTGTTGTTGCACCGATGCCTCTCTTTGGCACATTCAGGATACGTCTGACTGCCAGGTCATCTGCCGAGTTATCGATCGTCTTGAGATAACAGAGAAGATCCTTGATCTCTTTGCGGGCATAGAAGTTGATTCCTCCCACAATCTTGTATGGAATATTGGCTTTCAGGCACTTTTCTTCAAAAAGCCGGGACTGAGCATTGGTTCTGTAAAGGATCGCACATTCTCGGTAGTCTGCCAGATGCTCTCTCTTTTTCTTTGCGATATCTCCGATCACGTATTCCGCTTCCTCGAATCCATTCATAAACTGTCGGAAGTGTATTTTCTCTCCCTCTGCGTTTTCTGTCCAGAGACGTTTCGGTTTACGTGCTGTGTTGTTGGCGATGACCTCGTTTGCCGCATTCAGAATGTTCTTTGTAGAACGATAGTTCTGCTCGAGTCGAATTACCCTTGCATCTGGGAAAACACGTTCAAATCCGAGAATATTTCCAATGTTTGCCCCGCGGAATTTATAAATGGACTGGTCATCATCACCCACTACGCACAGGTTTCCATATCTGGCAGCCAGAAGGCTTACAAACTTAAACTGTACGGTATTGGTATCCTGATACTCATCTACCATGATATAGCGAAATCTTTCCTGATAGGCTTCCAGCACATCCTGACACTTCTCAAAAAGGTCTACGGTTTTGACCAGAAGGTCATCGAAATCCAGGGCATTGTTTCTCTTAAGTGCCGCCTGATATTCACGGTAGACCGCAGCTATCTTTTTCTGGTTAAAATCTCCCTTTGCCTCACGCTCCATATCATCCGGTGTGATCATTTCATCCTTTGCATGAGAGATCCGTGCCAGAAGAGCCCGTTCCTTGTATTTCTTGGTATCGATATTCAGCTTGCGGCAGATTTCCTTCATCAGGGTCTTCTGATCATCCGTATCATAAATGGTAAAACGGTTATCATATCCAAGCCTGTCAATATAACGCCTGAGAATGCGGACGCAGGTAGAGTGAAAGGTTGACACCCAGACGCTCATTCCGTCTGCGCCGGTCAGTTTATCCACACGTTCCCGCATCTCCTGTGCAGCTTTATTTGTAAAAGTAATGGCAAGAATATTGAACGGATTCACACCTTTATCTCCAATCAGGTGAGCGATCCTGTGTGTCAGTACTCTTGTCTTGCCGGATCCTGCTCCCGCAAGAATCAGAAGAGGTCCTTCTGTATAAAAGACAGCCTCCTGCTGAGGCTGATTCAAGGTATCATATATACTCATAAATATAAATCTCCTGTTTCTGCTGATAAGTTAAACAAAGCGAACTGATGTTTTTCAGTCTTTTCTATTATACATGAAAGTACTGTACGGGTAAAGCACATTTCTTATGCATACAAAAAAGCCCCACAGACCTTTCATTTTTGGGGTCTGTGGGGTTTTACTTATTTCATTACGATATGGTAATTCCAGCTCTGGTATTCTTTCTTTGCCTCTTCGAGAAGAAGTCCTCCATGCATCAGTGCACCGCCAGGATATTCCTCTCCATTTACCAGATATATCTGGTTTTCTTTCAGGCCGCGAAGTTTGATTCTCACTCCCGGATCATTTGTACGTACTCTGGAAGCTACCACACTGACCAGTGCCTCACTTCCGTCTTCTTTTGCAAATTCCCATGCAGCATATGGACCTTCTTCCATCGCATTGGTCAGTCTGTAATAATTTCCAAAATGGATCACATCATAATATTTCTTAAACTCTGTGATCTGCTCCTGAATCTGCTGTTTTTCCTCTTCTGAAAGCTTAGCCGGATCCAGCTCATATCCAAAGGTTCCCGCCATAGCTACTGTTGCTCTTGATTCAAACGGAACGATTCTTCCTGTCTGATGGTTCGGGCAGGCGGATACATGAGAGCCTACCGCACTGACCGGATATGCAAAGGAAGTACCATACTGGATTTTCAGTCGTTCAATGGCATCTGTGTCGTCACTGCACCAGATCTGGGAATTATAATGAAGCATGCCGGCATCGAATCTTCCGCCGCCGCCGCTGCATCCCTCAATCAGCATATCCGGATATCTCTTTCCGAGTCTGTCCAGAAATTCATACAGTCCGAGCACATAACGATGCGGAACCTCTCCCTGACGTTCTGCCGGAAGTGCTGCACAGTAAATATCGCTGATACTTCTGTTAAAGTCCCATTTGAGATAATCCACATCCGCCTTATCCAGAACCTTTGTCATCTCATCAAAGATATGATTTCTGACATCTTCTCTGGAAAAATCAAGCACAAGCTGATTACGTCCGCGGGTTGGTCTTCGTCCCGGTACAGTAAATGCCCAGTCCGGATGTGCACGATAAAGGTCACTGTCCTCTGAAATACACTCCGGCTCATACCAGATACCAAATTTCATTCCCAGGTCGTGGATACGGTCTGCCAGTTCACTTAAGGTACATCCAAGCTTTTTCTCATTTACCTGCCAGTCGCCAAGACCGCTGTTGTCATCGTCACGCTTGCCAAACCAGCCGTCATCCATAACAAACAGTTCCACACCACAGGAAGCTGCCTCTTTTGCCATCTCAAGAAGCTTGTCTCCCGTAAAGTCAAAGTAAGTTCCCTCCCAGTTATTGATCAGGACCGGTCTTCTCTCAAGTTTGAATCTTCCCCTGCAGACATGCTCTCTGACTGCCTTGTGATAACAGTTGGACATTTTTTCAAAACCATCTGCACTGTATACCATCATAACTTCCGGTGCCCAGAAGGTTTCCCCTTCTTTCAGAAGGAACTCGAAGTTTTCCGGATGGATTCCCATGATAAGTCTGATCTGATCAAACTGATCCTTCTCTGCTGCCGCAAGGAAGTTTCCGCTGTACAAAAGAGAAAATCCATAGCATTCCCCTGAAGTTTCTGTTGCATTCTTATCCGCCAGCATTACAAATGGATTGTACTGATGGCTGGATGCCCCGCGAAGGCTACCGACAGACTGCACGCCGTGATGGATCGGTGTTCTGGAAAGCTGTCTTTCCATCTCATGTTTTCCATAGAAGGTCATCCAGTCCCAGTCTCCGTATGGCTGATCCAGACAGAGAGACATGACTCTCTCAAGCTGAACCTGTGCTTTTCCATGATTTTCCACGCAGACGGTTCTTGTGATAATATCCAGTTCTTCGATCACACCATAATACAGTTTTACTCTGACATCCTGTACATCATCACGAAGTGTGATCACCAGAGTTTCTGCCTCGTTTTCGTCTGCATACATTGCCGGAAGTCCCGGAATGGAATATTTTCCCTTGATGATCTCATAGCCTTCATAACGAAGCCCCAGAGTTCTTGTTCCATTATCATAGCGGATATCGAGTGCACTCTCGCGATAATCTCCACTTCCAAAGGAAGAATATTCCTGTGGCAGAGTATCTGTAGAATAGGTTCTGTCATTTCCTGCTTCTTCCGGATTTCCGGAAAAACCATGGTCTCTTCTCTGGATCAGATAAGAATAATCAAAAACCTCTGTTTTCTTTCCGTAATAGGTGTGAAGCAGAATTCCCTTATCATCTGCCTTCATCTGATACATACTGTTTCTGGTACACAGAGTGAACAGTCTGTTTTCTTTTTCAAATACAATTGTCATAGTTTTTCTCCTCTGGATAAATTATGATTAAATTTATTTAACCGCTCCGTTTACAACACCGTTGAGTATCTGCTTCTGGCATACCAGATAGAAGATCACAATTGGGATCAGTGCCAGCAGGTAGGATGCAAAGGCGAGGTTATAATTTGTTCCAAACTGTGTCTGGAAATTCAACTGTGCAAGCGGAAGTGTGTTTTTACCGGTTCCGGACATCATGACGAGTGGAGTCATAACATCATTCCATGTTCCAAGTGCAGTTAAAACTGCCACTGTCGCATGCATTGGCTTCATGATCGGGAAAACAATACTCCAATAGGTCTTCCATGTACTTGCACCGTCTACTTTTGCAGCTTCTTCCAGTGCCATCGGAATATTTTTGAGATAACCGGAATACAGAAGAAGATTCATTGGCATATAGAATACCACATAAAGCACGATCACACCAACCCTGTTTCCGATTCCCATCTGAGAAGTCTGTTTTACAAGCGGCATCATCAGGATCGCGAATGGAACGAACATACCGCTCACGATATAAAGATAAGAAAATTTATAAAATTTGCTGTTTGCCATGTTTCTTCCGATCGCATATCCGGCAATAGAATGAATCAGAATGGCAAGTACCACTGTCACAATTGTGATCAGCAGAGAGTTTCCAAGAGAATTCCAGAAATCTGTGACTTTCATTGCTTCTGTAAAATTCGAAAAGCTCCAGGAGGACGGCAGGGAAAGTGCTCCTGCAATATCATTTGTCATCTCGGACGGCTTTTTGAATGCAATGATCACTGCCATATATAATGGAAAAAAGATCGTGATACATCCAAGGATCAAAAGGATTGTAACCGGCCAGTTGGTTTTGCCTGGCATCTGACTGTTCTTTTTCATTATAACTGTTCCTCCTTTTTATTCATAAATGTAAGCTGGAATACAGAAATTGCAACAATGACTACGAAGAAAAGTACTGCATTCGCACTCTGGAAACCAAACTGTCCTCCATCCATTCCGTTTCTGTAAATAAGATAGGAAATAGACTCTGTACTCTGTGCCGGACCACCTTTTGTCAAAGACATGATCTGGTCGAATACCATGAGGAAGTTTTTCATGCAGAGAACCATATTTATGGTAAAAAAAGGAATGATCAGCGGAAAAGTAAGGTTTTTGAACTTGCTCCATCCGGTTGCACCGTCGATCGCGCCTGCCTCATAAACATCCTCCGGAACGGTCTGCAGACCTGAGATATAGATGATCGTGTTCATGGCGATCGCCTGCCATGCTGCAACAATTACGATTGCAAACCATGCTGACTTTGTGCTCGCAAGCATACTGCTTTTGAGAAATCCGATTCCCAGGTTTTCTCCGATCGTCGGGAGAATATATGTGAAAATAAAACTGAAAATATAGCCTACAACAAGTCCTCCGAGAACATTCGGGATAAAATAGATTCCACGGAGTGCACTTTTTGCACGGATCTTGCTGTTCAGACCAAGTGCAAGGATCAGACTTATCACATTGACAATGATCGTTGCCACGATTGCAAATTTAAACGTAAACAGATAAGATTTTCCTACGCGTGCATCCTGAAAGAGGTCAATATAGTTTCTGAGTCCTACCCATTCGTAACTTCCATATCCCTTGAAGTTCGTAAAGCTGTAGATGAAGCCTTTGATCAGCGGCAGTGTATTAAAGGCAAAAAACAGGATGAGTACCGGAATGGTGATCAGCATAAATGTACGTTTTCTTTCATTTCCTTTCATGATTCATTTCCTCCCTCTCCATGTTCTTCCTCATACTTCTGGACTTTTCGTATCAGGTCACGGTTGTAGCGTATCCAGTCTTTATCGAATTTTGCAAGGAAGCTGTCTGCATTACCATCCATAAGATAGGTCTGGATCATTGCATCTACGGCCATTTCTGACGGATAATGGTGATCCTGGTAGTCTGTCATTTTGTCGTTTTCGATGTATTCTTTCACGCCGTCAAGCATGGACGGAAGTTCAAAGTCACCTTCCTTGCATGGAACTGCATTCTGCTCGTCCAGGTAAATCTGAATATTTTCATCCTCAAGCATAAATTGCAGAACTTCATAAGCGGCTTCTTTATTTTTGCAGTCCTTCATAACCGAAAATTGAAGGTCTACACCAGAATTCAGCACCTGTTTGTCTGCATTGTCGTTTGCCGGAAATACGAAGGAATCAATCTGCATATCCGGATTCACAGACAGAATCTGCGGAACTGCGTAGCTTCCGATACAGTACATTGCAGATTCCCCTCTTGCAAAAGCAGTGCAGGCATCGTTGTAGCTGAATGCATATGGATCATTCTGTGCATATGGAAGAAGCTGGATGATCTTGTCGGCAAGCTCTCTGTATTCTTCTGAAAAAGTTGTCGTTCCTTTGTTGACCTGCTGGCAGACATCTGCCGGTGAGAGGTCACACGCCATGGCATTCCACGGTGCAAGACAGGTCCATGTATCCTTAAAGCCAAAGTACAAAGGAAGCTGTCCTGAAGCCTGGATCGTATCCAGAAGTTCTATGAATTCATCCCAGGTTGTCGGGATCTCCCAGCCATTTTCTTCGAACATTTCTTTGTTATAAAGGATTCCTGCTGCATTTGCCACATACGGAACTGCGTAAGTACCATCTTCCGGAATAAATTCCAGATTTTTATCGATATCTAAGTAGGACTGTTTGATGTCTTTCAGACCATCAAAATCTGAAATATCCATCAGCATATCAGAATCCAGGAAATTGGAATAGTTCACATCTCCACCAATTCCAATGATATCCGGCTGATCTTCCTTGATAAATCTTGTCTTGAGGATTGTCATTGCCTCATTCGGTGATTCAATCGTCAGTTCGATGTCATCATGGGTTTCGTTAAATTTCTCTTCCATCTTTTCGAAGGCTTTGACTGCCTCCGGTTTGTACTGAACCATTTCTATCTTTGTTTTGCCGTCAGAAGTTTTTGAGGAATCTCCACATCCGGCAAGAGCAAGTCCTGCTCCCATAAGAACGGTTCCTGCAAGAATTAATTTTTTCTTCATTGCACTTCTCTCCCTTCCTGTTTTTCTTTTATTACCACGGCCATAGTATTTTGGATCCTGAACGGATTTCCGTCACTCTTCATCTAAAATAATATCATCTGGACTTCTTTCCGTAAATATTCCCATGACAGCACTTTTATACCTTTATTCGTTTTTTAAAGAATAAAGTTGAAGTATAGACTCATTATGGTATATAATATAGAAAAACATGCAATTTTCGTGTATTACTGACAATTTTAATTGATATTTTTTAGTAATATCAACCAGTTTCTATGTTTCATGGAGGATAAAATATGGATAAAGTCTTGTTTCATGTGTTTTCAGATGACCGTTTTATGGATCTTACACTCTACCAGTATGGATATGAACAGTGTCTTCCACTACACTCCTACGGTCCTTTTGTACGAAACCATTTCCTGTTCCATTATATTATTTCAGGTAAAGGAACACTCCTGGTTGATGATGAAAATTCCCAGTCTACGGAATACCAGCTTCAGGGCGGAATGGGATTCCTGATTGAGCCCGATTGTGTAAATACTTATTTTGCCGACCGCAAAGACCCATGGGAATATGCCTGGATCGAATTCAGCGGACTCCGGGCAAAGGAGATTCTGGAGGGCTCCGGTCTTTCTTCTGACTCTCCGGTCTATCTTCCACGCACACCACAGGATGGGGAGCGGCTCAAAAATGAGATTCTGTATCTTGCCACACACTCTCAGGAATCTTCCTACCATCTGATCGGGCATCTTTATCTTATCATGGATGCACTGGTCAGCGGATCGTCTTCCAGACGGCGTACCCAGGGAGGCAAACGTGCACAGTTTTACACGAACGAAGCTGTGACCTTCATCGCCCAGAATTATTCCCGTGCGATCACGGTCGAGGACATGGCTCGCCGCTGCAATCTGGATCGGAGTTATTTTGGCAAGGTTTTCCGTGATGTCCTCGGACAGTCTCCACAGGAATTTCTCATCCAGTACCGTATGGAAAAAGCTGCCGAACTTCTCAAGATCACAGATCTTTCTGTGGGCGAGATCAGCAGGCAGGTCGGCTATCCCAACCAGCTCCATTTTTCCAGGGCTTTCAAGAATTTTTATGGGATTTCCCCCCGTACTTACCGCCAAAATAACAAATTCCTTTAGAAAAATATTTACAAGTAGTATTTAAAACTATATAATAAGGGGCATAAGAGAGAGGAAAGTGGTATTTATGTCAACAGATAATGAGGCGATGATCAGACATATTCTGGACTGGGTTTCCGGAATTGGATATATTAAACCCGAGGATATTCCGAATATTGATCTTTATATGGATCAGGTAACGACTTTCATGGAAGAGCAGCTTGCACATTCCAAGCGATATCAGGAAGACAAGATTCTCACCAAGACCATGATCAATAACTACGCCAAGAATAATCTTCTTCCGTCACCGGTGAAGAAGCGTTATTCCAGAGAGCACCTGCTGGTTCTGATCTTTATTTACTACTTCAAGAACATTCTTTCTATCAATGATATTCAGACTCTTCTGAATCCGATCACGGATAAATATTTTAAATCTCAGGAGAAGCTGGATCTGACTTCCATCTACGAGGAAGTTTTCAGCATGGAGAAAGAACAGATTGAAGTTCTCAAGAAGGAGCTTCTGAAGGATTATCAGACTGCTCAGAATACGTTTACGGATGCTCCGGAGGATGAGCAGGATTTCCTGAAATTATTTTCTTTCATCTGCCTGCTCAGCTTTGATGTCTACATGAAAAAAACGATCATCGAGCAGATGATCGACAGTCTCCGGGACAAAGACCCCAGGAAAAAGAAATAAGTTTAAAAGAGGTTCCTGCCGCTTCTGGCAGGAACCTCTTTGACTGTTCTAATGTTTTAGTATAAATAATTCTTATTTACATAACCGGACTTATTAAGTTTCGGGGAATATACGTACCAGTAGGTGCTGTCACTGGTATCCTGTACCTGTACCGTATCTCCACTGTACAGTTCTCCGATCTCATTGTTCTCATCATAGGCCTTGGCGGTACGAAGAGCAAGATATCCCTTGGCCACACTGACGGTCTTGGTAACAACTGACGGGCTGCTGCTTCCGGCGCCAATAAGATAATTGCGGTTCACATAACCGGATTTATTAAGCTTCGGGGAATATACATACCAGTAGGTATTGTCACTGGTATCCTGCACCTGCACCGTATCTCCACTGTACAATTCTCCAATCTCATTGCTCGAATCGTATGCCTTGGCTGTACGAAGGGCAAGATATCCCTTGGCCACACTGACCGTATAGCTTGCGCCGCCTGTGCTTACTGTACCGCCCACGAGATAATTGCGGTTTACATAGCCAGACTTATTAAGTTTCGGAGAATATACATACCAGTAGGTACTGTCACTGGTATCCTGCACCTGTACTGTATCTCCACTGTACAGTTCTCCGATCTCATTACGAGAATCATAGGCCTTGGCAGTACGAAGAGCAAGATATCCCTTGGCCACACTGACCGTATAGTTACTTCCTCCTGTGCTTGCAGCACCGCCTACAAGATAATTGCGGTTTACATAGCCGGACTTGTTAAGCTTTGAGGAATATACATACCAGTAAGTATTGTCACTGGTGTCTGTCACTTCTACCGTATCTCCTGTATAGAGTTCTCCAATCTCATTGCGAGAATCATAAGCCTTTGCAGTACGCAGTGCAAGATATCCCTTGGCCACACTGACCGTGTAAATGCTTCCTGCAAAACTTTCCTTTGCTGTCACAGGAAGTGACAAAGTGAAAACAAGTGCGAACAATGCTGCCCATTTAAAAATAGATGTCTCAAAAATCCCCGTTAATTTCTCTCTCATAATGATACCCTCCTTTTTTAGATTATTCGTAACTGTTCAGAATCCTCACAGTTACGATTATTTATTTTACAGTTCTATGAACTGTAAGAATCATAAATCTGTCTGCTCAGGGATGCGATCGTACTCTGAGCTGTTCCCGGCTGCAATACATTTTCTGACATAAAAACAATGATCAGATCATTTGAGGAATTGTAGATAATACCGGCATCGTTCTCTACGTCGGAAAGCTCTCCGGTCTTATTTGCGATGCTGACTCCGGCCGGCATCTGTGCCGGAATCTTGTTTCTTCTGGTCTGCGCTGCAAGTAAATCGAATTCTGCCTGTGCATGTACATCAGATTCCTTGCTTCCCTCGTAAACCTCTTTGAGAAAATGTCCACAATCCGAAACTGATGTATAATTATCGTCATACTGATTGCTTGCCAGAAGAAGCCTTCCCATATGGGTACTGGAATACCCCTTCTCACTGCAGAAATCATTTACCACCGTCATTCCTGCACTGCTGTCTCCGCCTCCCAGATAACTTACCAGTGTGTTCGCTGCATCATTATCACTGACAGTGATCATGGAATACAGATTGGAATCTACACTGGACTGTCCGTACTGTGCAATGATACTGTCATAGTTCTCATATACTGCTCCCATAATATAAAGCTTGATCAGACTTGCAGCCTGCATTCTGGCATCCTGGATGGCACCTTCTGTATTATTTACCAGATCACACACATATACAGACCAGGTTCCGTTTCCTGCCGGAAGTGCAAGATTCGATAAAACTCCCTGAAGCTTCTCATCCGTTCCTGCCGTCTCTGATGATGCGGAACTTCCGAATACACTGCCTCCCTCGGATTCCGACGGTGGTGACAGAGTTCCCTGTCCCTCCTGAATGGAAGCTGTCTCTTCCGGTGCCGGTTCTGCATGATGGTCCGGATCTTCTGCCGTCTGTGTGTGTTCCTCAGAATGTTCACTGACATGCTGTTCTTCTGCCGCATAACATGGCTGTGTTGTCGCTGCCGCCAATGTAATGCAGCTAATTAAAATTGATGTTAAAATTTTATTTTTCATGTTCTCTCTTCCTTATGTTCAGATACCTTTATTATATTATTTCTGTATAATACTTTCAAGAAAATTTGCAATTATATTCATAATGTCATATCATAGAGTTATCTGTTTGAACCATCTGTTTTATATTTTTATTATAGCAGAATAGATTTCAGATTTGTATTTTTTATATATAAATTTTTTTCAGGAGGTATTAATTTTATGAAATTTTTTTTGACATCTTTACTTCTTGGCAGTCTGGTTCTTGTATCCCCGGCAGTTGTTTCTGCCGCCTCAGAAGCCACCCAGGAAGATGTGGAAGGACAGGCAATGATCAAACCGCCCTCTTCCGCTTCGGAACAATCTTCCGACACATCAGAAGAACAGACCGAGGGTACAACCAGTTCTTCTGACTCTTCAGCTGGTATGGACTGGTCTGCCGCCAACACAAAGAACAAAAAGACCCAGGGCAGTTTTACCGTCTGTGTCGATGCCGGACACCAGGGTTCCTGGGTAGATATGAGTGCACAGGAGCCTATGGCTCCGGGATCCTCCCAGACCAAAAACAAGGCTACAACCGGAACCAGCGGGAATTTTTCAAACGTTCCTGAATATGAAGTAAACCTTGAGGTTTCTCTTGTCCTTCAGAAGGAACTTCTTTCCCGCGGATACAATGTCATCATGACAAGAGAAGACAATGATAAAGCAATCAGCAACAAGGAACGGGCCGAACTTGCCACAGAAGAGGGAGCCGACATCACTGTGCGTATCCACGCAAATGGAGCTAACGATTCTGCTTCTGCCGGAGCTCTCACCATGGCTCCTACTTCTTCCAATCAGTATCTGAACCAGGATATCATCGAAAAAAGTAACACTCTGGCAACCTGTATCATCAACCATTACTGCGATGCGACAGGTCTTGGAAATCTTGGAGTAATTTCTTCTGACAATATGACCGGGACAAACTGGAGCACAGTCCCTGTTGCAATCCTTGAGATGGGATTTATGAGCAACCAGAAGGATGACCTGTATATCACAGATTCTTCAAACCACGAAACAATGGCAAAAGCCGTAGCCGATGGCATCGATGAATATTTCAGCCTCGTCTCCCCTGCCGCTTCCGAAATGCCTTCACCTTCCCCTGTCGAAGAACCTTCAGAATAATACGAAGTAATTTCTTACAAAATAAAACAGAGCCTGCTGGAAGTATCCCCTTCCTGCAAACTCTGTTTTATTTATTCGTTACTGTGAACAGTAACAGATTTATTCTTCTGTTTCCTGTGCTTCCTTGGCTTTCATTCTTTCGAAAACCATTTCGTATCCATCGTTTCCATAATTAAGTGAACGGTTTACTCGACTGATCGTTGCTGTTGAAGCCCCTGTCTTCTCTGAAATATCCAGATACGTGCGCTTATCCGTCAACATCTTAGCCACCTCAAAACGCTGAGAGAGAGAAAGAAGTTCATTAATTGTGCATACATCCTCGAAGAAGGTATAACACTCTTCTTTATTCTTCAAACAGAGGATCGCCTCAAATAAATGGTCAACCTCTTCCGTCCTGATTTTTTTACCCATAACCTTGCTCCTTTAGCTTACATTGTGCTTTATTTCACATATCTGATATTTTAACACTTTACTCTGTGATAAGCAAGAAGTTTCAGCATTTTCATATGCAAAACATCTTCTCAGTTGAATTTATTTTAAAAATCAAGTATACTTGGAACAAATGTACGGATCATTATTTCAGAATGGAGTATCATTATGGATTTATTTGAATATGCCAAATCAAAAACTCTTGACAGGGAATCTCCTCTTGCCTCCCGGCTCCGTCCTTCCACACTGGATGAAGTTGTCGGCCAGGAGCATATTGTAGGAAAGGATAAATTATTATATCGTGCGATCAAGGCTGATAAGCTGACCTCTGTTATCTTCTACGGACCTCCCGGAACCGGTAAGACAACGCTTGCCAAGGTCATTGCCAATACGACCCGTGCCAATTTTACACAGATCAATGCGACCGTTGCCGGCAAGAAAGACATGGAACAGGTCGTTAAGGAAGCTCAGGAACAGCTCGGCATGTATGGCCGGAAAACCATCCTGTTCATCGATGAGATCCACCGTTTCAACAAAGGACAGCAGGACTATCTCCTCCCTTTCGTTGAGGACGGAACAATCATCCTGATCGGTGCCACAACAGAAAATCCTTATTTTGAGGTCAACGGTGCGCTTCTTTCACGTTCTATTATTTTTGAGCTCAGAGCGCTGAGTCAGGACAATATCCGTACTCTCATTCTCCGGGCAGTCAATGACTGCGATAAGGGTATGGGCAACTATGGGGCTGTAATTGATGATGACGCTCTTGATTTTCTCTCGGATATGGCAGGCGGTGATGCACGAAGTGCCCTGAATGCTGTAGAACTTGGAATACTGACAACCCCAAAAAGTTCTGACGGTTACATCCACCTGACACTTGATGTTGCCTCTGAATGTATCCAGAAACGTGTTGTCCAGTACGATAAACAGGGTGACAACCACTATGACATCATCTCTGCCTTTATCAAGAGTATGCGTGGCTCTGATCCGGATGCGGCAGTCTACTATCTGGCCAAAATGCTTTATGCCGGAGAAGATATCAAATTTATTGCAAGAAGAATTATGATCCTCGCCTCAGAGGATATTGGAAATGCTGACCCTCAGGCACTTTGCGTTGCTGTTGCCGCTGCTCAGGCTGTTGAGCGCGTCGGTATGCCGGAAGCACAGATCATTCTTTCTCAGGCTGTCACTTATATGGCATGTGCCCCCAAAAGCAATGCTGCTGTAAATGCGATTTTCTCCGCCATGGATTCTGTCAAAAAGACCCGCACAACCGTACCTGTCCATCTTCAGGACGCCCATTACGGCGGCCACGAGAAACTTGGCAGGGGAATCGGTTATAAGTACGCACACGATTATCCCAACCACTATGTGGAACAGCAATATCTCCCATCTGAAATTCAGGGAGAACATTTTTATGAACCAGGTGACATGGGATATGAAAAGACGATTCAGGAACATTTGAAACACATAAAGGGTGAATCCTGACTCCCGATGCCAAAGGGGACGAAAAGCAGTTCTGAACATTTGCTTTTCGTCCCCTTTTAAATTTATGATATCAGTTCACTCATCAGCATTTCATAAATATCCTGTGATTTTGAAGCCCAGCTCCGGCAGATTGCCTGAGCTGCCTCTTTGCCTGGTGCTGCCATGCTCAGATCCATGATCGTAGAGTCCCTCTCTATAATCTGACAACGTACTGCATATCCGCCCTGTGGTGTCGTATAATAATCAGCCGGTGTCAGAATCCTCTCCTGTACTCTGCATCCGCAGCTTTCAAGATATTCCTTCACCTCATTTCTGATATCCTGAGAAATATCCTTTTCAAAATAGGAAAGTGTCTTGCGGCCCTCTTCCGTCAGTTCATAATAAGAACTGTTGGAGATCGTTCTTTTGTGGAGAAGTTCTGTCTCCGTCAGCTCTGACAGTACTTTCTGAAGCTGAAAATAATCTGTATATTCCCGATCCAGAATAAATTCTGAAATCTGTGAATTTGTCAGTGCCTCTGTCGCATGCTTCGCCATATATAATACGATCAGCTTGTACGTTGTAAATGGATCTGCCATTTCGGTCACCTCTTTCTTATTCTGGCAGAGAATGGAACTGCTTTCCCTGCCAACTGTCACATACCTTCATCTGATGATGCAGAAGGTTCAGGACCTCCCTTTTCCTGCCTGTCCACAGTGGCGCCAGAAGGAGCTTCTCAGGCCCGTCCCCTGTCATCCTGTGTATAACAATCTCCGGATCCAGGTTCTCCAGACACCGGATCACCAGATTCAGGTATTCTTCTCTTTCATATACATGAAATTTGCCTTCCAGATATTCCTGTGCAAGATCTGTATCCTTAAGTACATGAAGAAGCTGAAGTTTTATTCCCTGTATATCTCTGTGATTTAAATATTTCATCGTAGCAAGGATATCTTCCTGTGATTCTCCCGGAAGTCCCAGGATCGTGTGAACAATCACCTCTATTCCACGTTCACGAAGATTCCTGACTGCCGTCTCAAAAACAGATAATGGATATCCTCTTCGAATATATGCCGCAGTCCTCTCATGTATCGTCTGCAGCCCAAGTTCTATCCACACCGGTTTGATCTGATTGAGTTCACTCAAAAGCTCCAGAACATCCTCTCCCAGGCAGTCCGGCCTTGTTCCGATCGACACTGCCACCACAGACGGATGCCGGATCGCTTCTGTAAAAATTCTTCTGAGATATTCTACCGGTGCATAGGTATTGGTATATGCCTGGAAATATGCGATATATTTATGGATCGGACGCTTCGCCGACAGGACTGCGATCTGACTGTCAATCTGTTCGGTGATCGTCAGGGCCGCATCTGCGGCGAAATCGCCGCTTCCACCCTGACTGCAGAAAATACAGCCTCTGTCTCCCAGCTTTCCGTCACGGTTCGGACAGGACATCCCTCCGTTCAGTGTCACCTTGTATACCTTCTCGCCAAATCTCTCTCGCAGCATATAGTCCAGTGAATGGTACGGTTTACCATTCCAGTTTTTCATTCTGCACTTCCTCCATCTGCATTCTCTGCATCTTCCGGAATATATTTTTCAAAAATTTTTACCAGGAAAAATGAATTGCAGTATGCCACTACCGCCCCACCAATCACAAGACAGATCACAAGGATTGTCGACTGTACTCTGAAGGTCGGTGCAAAAAAGATCAGCACTATCGGACATGCACATACCAGTGCCATCAGGACAGTATACGGAAGATGGCGAACAGACATAAGGACTGCATTGATAAATGTATTCCTGGTTGAATTGTAGAATTTTGCAAGAACCGGATAAATATACATAAACACCATCGCATACAGTACCGTAAATGCCAGAAAGATCACATGCAGGATCTGTGAAATTGGCTGTCCCATCTGATTTACGATACGAAGATCCACATACAGGATTGCAGCTACTGCCAGCATGATCAGGTTGATCACGGTCGCCTGCTTAAAATTCTGTCTGAAGGATTTAAAAAAGCTTTTAATTATGTAGGACTCTTCGTTCTTTACCATCTTCATGGTAACAAAAAACATCGCGGTGATCGATGCCCCCGCCGTCACGATCGGGATACAGCAGATCAGACATACAATATTCAGGATACACAGATCTGCTACCTTTCCCATAAATGTAAAAAACTTATTATCCATACTAAAAAATCTGTCCATTTTTACTCCTTTTTTAATGAATTCTTTATCTATCAGTATAACGAAAACATTCAGAAAATGCAATGCCAATCCCGTCAGTCTTCACATCCTTCACAATGACCCGCCAGCACAGTCTGAAATCAATTTATCCACTGTCACAAACTCATATCCGGTTTTCTTCAGCCGGTCGATGAGAAGAAACGCAGCTTCCACACTGGTTTCGTACTCATCGTGCATAAGAATGATCGAACCATCCTCCGGTCTGTCTCCTGCTGTCTCCAGTATAGCTTCCACATTCTGGCTCTTCCAGTCCAGGGTATCAATATCCCAGAACACCGGAAACATTTCCACACACAGTTCCAGATTTTTCTTCCAGGCCCCGTAAGGCGGCCGCATATATTCCGGATAGATTCCGGCAGTCTCATAGATTTCATTGTTTGTTCTGAGGATTTCCTGCTTTGCAGTCGTCTCTGATATTTTGTCCAGCTGAACGTGATTGTAGGTATGATTTCCCAGCAGATGTCCTTCTTTTTGCATTCGCTGCACCAACTTTTGGTTTTTCTTTATATTTTTACCCAGCAGAAAAAAAGTCGCATGGACATTTCGTTCTTTCAGTCCGTCCAGAAGAATTGGCGTATATTTCGGACTCGGGCCATCATCAAAGGTCAGTGCAACTCTCGGCCTGACAACACTTACATTTCCATCTGTCTGCACGGTTTCCAGCTTCCGCACTTTTGCAAAAGCACTTCCCATGATCAGCAAAAGTACAGCGGCAATCCTTATACCTCTTTTTCTCATAGCCACTCTGCTCACACTGTACTCCCTTAAATATATGCGGCAAAATCCAAAAAAGCACCAGAAACTCATCGGTATTTCCACTTCTGAGTCCCTGATGCCCCTGTATTTACTTATCCAGCATGATCTTTAACTGTGCTTCGATCGCATCTACACATTTCTCAAATCCGAGCTTGCCGCTGTTCAGGCAGAGATCATAATTTGTTGCATCATTCCATACACCACCGGTAAATTTGCGGTAGTATTCCTGTTTGCGTTTATCATCTTTGAGAAGGAACTTCTCTACATCTTCTCTTGATCCGGAAATCTTCTGGGAGGCCTGCTCTACACGGAACTCCCACGGTGCATGAACAAATACTCTCAGCGTATTCGGACGATCCTTAAATACATAATTCACACAGCGTCCTACGATAACATAGGATTCTTTTTCTGCAAGATCATTGACAACCTTTGCCTGATAATTAAAAAGGTTTTCATCAGAAATAAAATCCCTGCTTCCCGGACGAACCAAATCTCCCTTGTAAATACTGCTCTTATTGCCAAACAGGGAGGTTTTGATCTTATCACCTGCTTCTATCTTCCCAAAAAGATTTACATCGATTCCACTCTCGTCGGACGCCATATGAATGATCTGTTTATCATAAAAAGAGATTCCAAGGCGCTCTGCCAGCATCTTTCCAACGGTGCGTCCGCCGCTTCCATACTGTCTTGCAATTGTGATCACAACATGATCCATAGTGATTCTCCTCCTTATTCTCCCAGATATGCCTTCTGGACAGATTCATCATGAAGCAGGTCATCTGCCTTGCCCTCCAGAGTGATACTTCCGGTTTCAAGAACATAGGCTCTGTCTGCGATAGAAAGGGCTTTCTTTGCATTCTGCTCAACGAGAAGAACGGTCGTACCACTTTCACTTACTTCTTTGATTATATCAAAAATCTCATTTACAAAAATCGGGGACAGACCCATGGAAGGCTCATCCATCAGAATGATCTTGGGTTTGCTCATCAGTGCACGTCCCATGGCAAGCATCTGCTGCTCACCACCGGAAAGTGTGCCTGCACGCTGTCCTTTACGTTCTTTCAGACGCGGAAATCTCTTATATACCATCTCAAGACTCTGTGCGATCTCATTCTTGTCTTTTCTTGTGTATGCTCCCATCAGAAGGTTTTCGTATACGGACATATCTGCGAATACACGTCGTCCCTCCGGTACATGAGCCATTCCCATCTCTACGATCTTGTGTGCCGGTGTTCTGGTAAGATCCCTGCCGCCAAAAAGAATGCTTCCGGACTTGGCCGGAATGATTCCTGTCAGCGTCTGTAAGGTTGTAGTCTTACCTGCGCCATTCGCACCGATCAGCGCGATAACTTCTCCCTGTTCTACATGAAAGGAAATTCCCTTCAATGCCTGGATGACACCATAATAAACCTGGAGATCTTTTACTTCCAACATTGACATTTGATTTTCCTCCTATTCTCCCAGATATGCAGTGACAACTGCCGGATCTTTCAGAACCTTCGAAGTCTCGCCCTGAGCAAGTACCTGTCCGAAGTTCAGTACAGTTACTTCCTCACAGATACCTCCGACCAGCTTCATATCATGCTCGATCAGAAGAGTGGTCATGTCAAAATGTTCCTGTACAAAACGGATCGTATCCATCAGTTCCTGTGTCTCATTCGGGTTCATACCCGCTGCCGGCTCATCCAGAAGAAGAAGCTTCGGATTAGTCGCAAGTGCTCTGGCAATCTCCAGTTTACGCTGTTTACCATACGGGAGATTTCCCGCAAGTGTGTATGCTTCTTTGTCCAGATCAAATACCTTCAGGATCTCCATTGCTTTCTCATTCATTTCTTTCTCGACTTTATAGTATTTCGGAAGTCTTAAGATTCCTGTCAGTGTAGAATAAGAATGCTGATTGTGAAGTCCGACCTTGACATTGTCAAGAACCGGCATATCCTTAAACAGACGGATATTCTGGAAAGTTCTTGCAATACCTGCCCGGTTGATCTCAATCGTATTTTTTCCCGTGATATCCTGTCCATCCAGTTTAATAATACCCTCTGTCGGTTTGTATACACCTGTGAGAAGGTTGAAAATTGTTGTTTTGCCGGCACCGTTCGGTCCGATCAGGCCATAGAGCTGACCTTTTTCGATGGATACGTTAAATCCATCAACTGCACGAAGACCGCCGAACTGAATAGCCAGATGATTTACTTCCAACATTGCCATAGTTAAGCTGCCTCCTTTTTATGTTTTGTTCCTTTGATTTTTTCCATTACACGTGCTCTCCAGTTTCTTGCTGCCGGTGCCCAGTTAAAAAGCATCATTACGATCAGGACGATCGCATAGATCAGCATACGATAGTTTGCAAATCCACGGAGAAGCTCCGGAAGTGCATAAAGGATAATTGTTGCGATCATAGAGCCTCTTAAGTTTCCAATTCCTCCAAGTACAACATATACCAGGATCAGGATAGACATATTGTAGTCAAATCCGGAAACCTTCAGCATAGAAAGATTATGTGCATAAAGAACACCTGCAACACCTGCAAGTGCCGCGGAGATCGTAAATGCAAGCAGTTTGAACTTTGTGACATCAATGCCAACAGATTCTGCTGCGATACGGTTATCTCTGGTTGCCATGATCGCACGTCCGCTTCTGGAATTTACAAGATTCTGTACGACAAATAAAGTAAGCAGGACCAGAAGGATTCCGATTGGGAAGAAATAGTGTTTTACATCTTTATAAAGAGCACCGGTTCCCGAGATACCAAGTGCACCCTTGAGGATCTGTTTGCCGCCCGCTGCCAGATTAAGATTTGCAGCCTTTGTAGCAACATGAAGGCCATTTTCATCAAAACCAACATACAGGATATTGATCAGGTTCTTAATGATTTCACCAAAAGCCAGCGTTACGATTGCCAGATAATCACCACGAAGCCGAAGTACCGGAATACCAATGATCACACCAAACACAGCAGCTACTGCTGCTCCGATGAAGATTGCCAGAATAAATCTCGGCACCTGCGGGATATCACTTGCCACATGTGAAAACAGTGCACTGGAATAAGCTCCCACACACATAAATCCGGCATGTCCAAGACTCAGCTCACCGGAGAAACCAACTACCAAATTCAATGATATTGCTGCAATCGTGTACACGCACAGCGGAACCAGAAGACCTGTGATAAGTCTGGACAGATGGCCTGTACCGGAAAGAATCTGTACGATCACAAACAGTGCGATAACGATTCCATAATTTATCAGATTGTTTTTTGTTGTTTTGTCCATATTTTTTTTCATTCTGACCACCTCTTATACTTTCTCCTGGATGTTCTTACCGAACAATCCGGTAGGCTTTACAAGAAGTACTACGATCAGAACTGCAAAACAGATTGCATCTGCCACCTGGGATGAGATATAGGCCTTTCCAAAAATCTCAATAATACCAAGAAGGATTCCACCGACCATAGCTCCCGGAATGGATCCGATACCACCAAATACGGCAGCCACGAAAGCCTTGATACCCGGCATCGCTCCTGTATATGGTGTCAGTGTCGGATAAGTCTGACAGAGAAGAAGTCCTGCAATTGCTGCAAGTCCTGAACCGATTGCAAATGTAAGGGAGATTGTTGCATTCACGTTGACTCCCATCAGCTGTGCTGCATCACGGTCTTCGGATACTGCCTGCATGGCACGTCCCGGTTTGGTCTTCTGTACAAAAAGCATCAGTCCGACCATGATCACAATACAGGTAAGGATCGTCACGATCGTAATTCCCTTAATAACCAGTTCTCCTCCGAAAAGAGAGAGTGACGGTACATCGATAACAGTTACAAAACTTTTGGCATCTGCACCGAAAATCAGTAAGGCCAGGTTCTGAAGCAGATAACTGACACCGATCGCGGTGATCAGTACTGCCAGATTTGATGATGCTTTACGGAGCGGACTGTATGCAACCTTCTCAATCACCATACCAAGAACGGTACAGAAGATCACGGAAAGTACAATAGCCAGCACCGGCGACATTCCTCCCTTTGTAACAGCAGTAAGGATCACAAACGCACCAACCATGATGACATCACCATGAGCAAAGTTCAACATTTTTGCAATACCATATACCATTGTGTACCCGAGTGCAATGATCGCATAGATGCTGCCCAGGCTGATTCCATCTTTTAAATATGATATAAAACTCATAATGCACCTCTTTAATTTATTATCTTATTAGTGCAAGAAAGGAGGACGGTTCTGTGATAACAGGCAACCGTCCCCCGTCCTCTTATTTCAGTATACTGTTATTTCATTTCCACGTAAGCACCATCTTTGATCTCGAAAGCTTTTGGCTCTTTGTCACATTCGCCGTCTTCGGACCATTTTGCCTTACCTGTCAGACCATCAAGTTCAATGTTCAGCATGGAAGCTGACATTGCAGCACTGATATCTTCATTAGACATATCCGGTGTGATTGCCGCATCGTTTGCAGCAAGCTGCATTGCAAAAAGTACATCATAAGCATCAGCTGCGAACTGGTTCGGAACCTCGTTCTTATTTGCTGCTTCATATGCCTCAACAAATGCTTTGGATTTTTCATCTTCGGATGTTACAGAGAAAGGTGTCAGAAGCATAACGCCCTCTGCAAGGGATGTATCAAAGTTTTCTACTCCAAGAATACCATCCATACCATCTACACCAAATTTCTTGATGTCATCCATTCCTGCATCATGAGCCTGCTGAAGGATCAGAGCATTGTCAGAATAGTAGTTTGGAAGGAACAGAAGCTCTGCACCGCTGTCTTTGATCTTTTTGAGCTGTACGGAATAATCTGTGTTGTTGTCTGTTGTATAAGCTTCATCAGCTACAACCTCCAGACCATTCTCTTCTGCTGCTGCAACAAATGCATCATGTACACCTGAGTTATAGTCTGCCATGGAATCATAGAGAACTGCAACCTTTGTTGCAAGCTTATGTTCACCGATAAATTCAGCAGATTTTGTTCCCTGTGCCGGGTCTGTGAAGCACATACGGAACTCATTGCTGCCTGCAGTGATACAGTCTAATGCTGTACCGGATGGAGTGAACAGGAATGTGCTCTCTGCTGCCTCTGCTCCGACTGCGATACAGGAACCAGATGTTACTGTACCACAAAGCATCTGCATTCCTTTATCCAGGAGGTCATTGTATGCATTCACTGCTTTCTCCGGATCACCCTGATCATCACCTGCATCAAGAATCTCTACATTGTATCCGTTGAATCCACCATTTGCATTAATTTCTTCTGCTGCAACCTGTGCTGCATGATATACACCGAGACCATACTGTGCATAGTCGCCTGTCATAGGTCCGATCACACCGATCTTAAATGTCTCATCCTCTGCCGCGAATACAGATACTGGCATCATTGTTGCTGTCATGGCCACTGCTGCTGTTAAACTAAGTACTTTCTTCCAGTTTTTCATAATAAAGCTCCTCCTTTTGCTTTAACTCGCTAATACTTTAATGTTTTTGATTATAGCATCTGATATATGTGAATGCAAGGTAAATTTTAGATTTCTTTAAGATTTTGTTTATTTCGCAAGGATATGTGTTTTTGTGACACGGACTTTTCATTCAAATCTGACAGTCATATTCTCCGGGATATGATAAAATTCCTTGAATTTTTCTGCCCAGATCTCATCTATCGGTTCCGTATATCCTGTATAATCACTGAATGGCATGACCGGAAGTGTCAGTTCTTTTGCATTCTGCTCGACCGCCTCTTCGATCAATTCTGCTCTGTAATCACTGTACTTCCCTATTATCATAAAAATCCTCACATAAAATAATGCTGAAATACAAACTGTCACTGCAAGGATCAATGCCGGATAAAAAACCTGTATTTCTTCTCTCTTTTTTAGAAGATATTGAAGAATCTTTACCGCCGCCAGTACTTCAAACACATAAGAAATATAAAAGCATCTCGGACCGATTGGATCCGCTGCAATAAGCGGTGCTGCAAAAGCCAGCGAACCAAGATATGTGATACAGATAGAAAGCCGTTCTTCTTTTTCTGTAAACATCCAGACACAGAGAATCACATTTATAAAAAATACTATGGAAAGAAGTGCCATGATCCCTCTGTCCACCGCCTGCGTTCCAGCAAAGATCCACTCCGGACAGATCTTGTGCAAAATGCTGTACGCACTGTACCCCCAGAAAACAACCAGCATCTCTGCCGCCGCAAAACTCTGTTTTCTTTTTTTCAGGATAAGAACTGTAAGAAAAACTGTAAATATTACTGTCAGCACCCAGTTATTCAGGACAAGATTTGTCCATATCCTGGCAGCAAACCTCTGAAGCAGAATTCCTGCACTCATATCAATACTTTTATAGGTTTTTCCATTATGTACCGCTGCACTGGAATATGCTGAATTAGAAAACATGAGCACTGCTCCCAGAATTGCAGAGCACAGATAATTCACTTCTATTAAATAAATTTTTCTGTATCTGACAGCAGTGTAGACCAGCATCCACAGAGCATAGGCAGCAACAATGATCGTTATATTTTCGCTGAATAGCTGGACGCATATTCCCAAAGGGATAACTGCAAAGGTTTGAAAGCATGAATATTTTTCAGCTTTCTTTCTGTAAAGCTCTTCTGTCCATATAAAATAGACCAGAAACAACGGTACCGGAACTTCGTAATTGACAAAAGCGGCCGGCCATCCATAGCTCTGTCCATACAGGGAAGCCGGGACAGCAAGCAACAGTAAAATGATACTCAGAAGAAGGATCGGATCTGACTTGTCTTTTTCTGAAAAAGATTTTCTTCGCACGCTCACTTCCATCAGCCATACGACCAGCACCATACATACGGATATTACAAGTGTTTTTGCCACCTCTGATCTTGTGATCAGCAATGCCAGGATATTTCCCAGATATCTTCCGTTATACCCTGAAAAACCTCGCTTCATCAGTTCCATCCGCTGAGGCAGCCCCCACTTCCACTCATCAAGACAGTAGGGAGCTTTATATCCCAAATATACAAACAGTATAAAAAAAACAGAATAAATAAAATATCTTGCCCTGTTATCTTTAATCTTCATCTTCTCTCTCCCGGAAACTGCCATATAAAAAAGACCGCAGATTTTATAACTGCGGTCTTTTCAGGCATATTAACTTATGCTACTGCTTTCTTAGCGATCTCAGCAAGTGCTGCAAATCCCTCTGCATCGTTTACTGCAAGTTCAGCAAGCATCTTTCTGTTGATGTCGATGTTTGCAACTTTAAGTCCGTGCATCATTTTGCTGTAGGACAGTCCGTTCATTCTTGCAGCTGCATTGATACGAGCGATCCAGAGCTGTCTGAACTGACGTTTTTTCTGTTTACGTCCTGCATAAGAGCTTGCAAGTGCTCTCATAACAGACTGTTTTGCTACTCTATACTGTTTAGAACGGGCTCCTCTGTAACCCTTTGCCAGTTTTAATGTACGGTTATGTCTTTTTTTTGCGTTTAATCCGCCTTTAATTCTTGCCATTTCTTATATTTCCTCCTGTAGTCTTCTGATATCGTCCGCTGCCTGTTTATTATAAATACGGCAGAGCTTTCTTAATATTCTTAAGGTTTGTAGAATCAACAACAGTAGCTTTTCTCAGATTTCTCTTTCTCTTCTGAGATTTCTTTGTTAAGATATGGCTCTTATAAGCTTTATTTCTCATGATTTTTCCGGTTCCGGTTTTTTTGAAACGTTTTGCTGCTGCTCTACAAGTTTTAATCTTAGGCATTATTATTTCCTCCTTGATTCGTGGTTCTGTTTTTTATTTCACATTACCAGTCTCATGCACTGGCGGCATAATGTTCTGGTAACTGCTTAACGCTTTTCGCTGAGAAACATGGTCATGCTTCTTCCTTCGATCTTAGGTGCTTTCTCCACTGTTGCAACATCTGCAAGAAGCTCCGCAAAATCATCAAGGACATGTCTGCTGCTTGCCATGTGTGCCATCTCTCTTCCTCTGAAGCGAAGTGTAACTTTCACACGGTCGCCCTTTGAAAGGAATTTTCTTGCCGCATTGACCTTGGTCTTTAAGTCATTTGTATCAATGTTTGGTGAAAGACGTACTTCCTTGATGTCGATCGTCTTCTGTTTCTTCTTAGCTTCTTTTTCCTTACGGGAGAGCTCATAACGGTATTTACCGTAATCAATGATCTTACACACCGGTGGTTTTGCCTGCGGCGCGATCTTTACAAGGTCAAGTCCTGCTTCCTGTGCCTTCGCCATTGCTTCTCTGGCTGACACAATTCCGAGCTGTGCTCCGTCCGGTCCAATCAGACGTACCTCTCTGTCTCTGATCTGTTCGTTAATCATTAAATTGCTAATTGTAGTACACCTCCATACCTGTAAATAAATGATATACTCTGACTCTCAGTCACCTTATGAACTAATCGGTAATGAAATTACCGAGAACTTCCTGTTATTCTCCTCTTCCCCTCAAAAAGAAAGAGCATGGACAGAATCCACACTCTATTATACCCAGTGATACATGACTAAAATGCCATGCGATATACAAATTCAAAAAGGAACATCCTGTATATCCCTGCATATAAACCTGAGCCGCAATCAGTCTGCGCTGAGGTGAGAGTGAATCTCTGCTTCGTTTTCTTTACGTACTGTATTAAGATACCATCCCTTTTTATGAAAGTCAAGCAGTTTTTTGTATATTTTTATTTTTTTTGCGAATACTTAAATATGGACACATAAGTCCGACAAAATCCAAGGAGGAATAACTGACTATGACAATTCTGAAATGTTCTGCTGTAAAATGCATGTACAACGACAACGAACTCTGTTCCAGAGGTGATATCGAGATCACCGGTGCAAATGCCCGACATGCAGAGGATACTACCTGCGGAAGCTTCCGCGACCGCAATTCTTCCGGCTCTGCCATGAACTGTACTGCTCAGCACTGTGGCTGTGAAAAGATCAATATTGACTGTAAGGCTCAGGAATGTACCTACAACGACCACTGCAAATGTACAGCCTCTGCCATTAATGTTTCCGGCTGTCATGCCACAGAATGCTGCGATACAAAATGTGATACCTTCTCCTGTAAGTGCTGACCTTCTCTGAAAAGTTCTGATCACTTTGGATACGGTCAAAAAAAGACGCTGTGAACTCACAGCGTCTTTTAGTCTGTCATTTATCTGTTCTTAAGGAAATCCGGAATCTGGATGTCTTTCTTCTGTACAGTGCTTGATGGTACTTTGCTTGTAAATGTCGGTGTACTCTGCATATTCGGCAGATTGAAACTCGGCATGCTCATAGTCGGCTGCTGTGTCTGGGTTGTCCCTGCAGTGCCTGCTGCCGGTCTGCGAACACCGAATGGTGTTGTATTGCTTCTGTTGCCAAATGGTGTGGATTTGGCTTCCAGATCAGAAAGTCCTGTAGCAATTACTGTGATTCTTGCATAATCTGCAACGGAATCATCATACATTGCACCAAAGATGATGTTAGAATCCTCTCCGGTAAGCTCCTGTACATAGCTTGCTGCATCATTTGCATCCATAAGAGAAATATCTCCGGAAATGTTGATGATGACATGAGTTGCACCCTTGATAGTTGTTTCCAGAAGCGGGGAGGATACCGCCTGCTGTACTGCCTCCATCGCCTTGTCATCTCCTCTTGCCTCACCGATACCAATATGAGCAATTCCCTTATCTCTCATTACAGTCTGAACATCTGCAAAGTCAAGATTGATCAGTGCCGGAAGATTGATCAGGTCTGTGATGCCCTGTACTGCCTGCTGAAGTACTTCATCTGCCTTACGAAGCGCCTCCGGCATGGTCGTACGACGATCTACGATCTCTAACAGCTTGTCATTCGGAATGACGATCAGTGTGTCAACAGCTTTCTTCAGATTCTCGATTCCGGACAGAGCATTGTTCATACGTGTTTTTGCCTCGAAACGGAAAGGCTTCGTAACGACACCAACTGTCAGGATACCCATCTCCTTGGCTGCTGCTGCGATAACCGGTGCTGCACCTGTACCGGTGCCGCCGCCCATACCACAGGTAACAAATACCATGTCTGCACCTTCCATTAACTGTTTCACTTCTTCTATGCTCTCCTCAGCAGCCTTCTGGCCAACTTCAGGCTGTGCACCTGCGCCAAGGCCCTTCGTAATCTTTTCACCAATCTGAAGTACTGTTGGAGCTTTGCAAAGTGTCAGGGCCTGTTTATCAGTATTTACACCAACAAACTCTACTCCTCCGATGGCCTCTTCCACCATTCTGTTTACTGCATTATTTCCTGCTCCGCCTACGCCAATTACAATAATCTTGGCGGAAGACTCGGCCTCATTTGACATAATCTCTAACAATGTACTTCCTCCTTTATCTCCCTGATATTATCATATATCAAACTACATATAGATATATCATATATTTTTTTCTTGAATTAATCAACCACTAATTTTGTTTTTTTATACTTTTTTCACGATTATTCGTCATCGGTGATCTGGAATGGATTTTGCCCAGAGGCTGTAAACGGAGTGGACCGCAGCCTATTCTTCCCCTTCATAATAGTCGCTTTCCTCCTCACTGTAGCCGTCTTCATAGCTATCTTCCCCGGTGTTTTCGGTGCTTTCTTCTTCGGAATCTTCTTCCTGCGAGCTTCCATCTTCATTATCCGTATCAGAGTTATCTTCTGTATCTTCTGGTTTTGCTCCTACATAATTTCCCTCTGCGTCGTATTCACCAACTCCGTCAAATCCGCCCGACTCATTGTATCCGCCGGTCCAGTCACCGAAGCTGTCCAGCAGTTCCTGCGTCGGTGCAGGACCAACATAATTAAGATCAGCGTCGTACTCTCCACTTCCGGTATAATCCCCTTCTTCGTCGTAGCCGCCTACCCAGTTCTCAATGGCCGTATCCAGTGCTGTCACCGGTTTAGGTCCCACATATTTTCCGGATTCATCATATTCTCCATCACCGGTGTAATCACCATTCTCATCATAACCACCATTCCAGTTCTCTGCGGTGATCTCCTCTTCTTCGGCTTCAAATGTCACCATCTTCGAATTGCGTGAGATATTTTCCATGTGGAGGATTCCTTTCTGTCCCTCAAGCTGTGGCAAAATGGCGATCGCCCTTGTCATTTTGTCCTCCAGATATTCATCCTTGCCAAGCTGGACCGTGACATCACCATACATAAGGCTGATTTCATAATTGTCATCAAAACTGATATGATCCGGCACCTTATCATTCTTGGCAAAAATTGTAGAAAGAGCAACCGCCGTGTTCAGGACTGCTCCTTTGATTGGAAGCTTTTCTTTCATCACAATCTTTGAAGGCTGTATCCCGTCAAAAAAAGCCACCTTTGTGTCTCTTATCTTACTTCCCTCTACAAAATATCCGTTATTGTCAAAATAAATATAGCTGTCCAGATAAGGAATACAGCCTACCACGCTCTTTTCTTTGACACTGATGATCAGTTTATGTCTGTCGGAACGTTTCACGCTGAAATTCTCGATATATGGAAATTTTTCTGCCGCATTTTTGGAATAAAATCTCGGAGCAAAAATCGTGTTGGAGGTCAATGGTCCCTTAAGGATTGCCTCTTTCAGTTCATCCTCTGAATAATGCTCACTTCCCATGACTTCAACGGTCTTCACCTGAAAAAAAGCGAAGAAAAAAATAACAGCGGCCAGGATTATGATGGCCACACTGCCCATGATCAGTTTCCGTGTATTAATATTACTGGATGTATTCATATGTCGTCATTCCTGTATCCTTCTTGATTTTCCCGCCAAGATCTGAAATATCCTGAACGATATCTTCGTATCCCCGGCAGATAAATGAATATCCCTCTACAATAGATTCACCCCTTGCAGCAAGTGCTGCAACTACCAGTGCTGCTCCACCTCTCAGTTCCTGTGCCTGTAAATATCCTCCCTGTAAATCAGAGGTGCCTCTGATCCACGCCTTTCTTCCCTCTGTTCTGATCTCTGCTCCCATCCGGTTAAGCTCTCCGGTTATCTTGAAGCGATCCTCAAAAACAGATTCCAGAATACAGCTCTTTCCCGGAATCGTTGCCAGCACTGCCATCAGAAGTGACTGCAGATCTGTAGGAAATCCCGGGTATGCAGCAGTTTCTGTCATAGAAACAGGAAATCGCACCCGGCTTCCGTCCGCTACTAGTTTACCACTGTTCCATTCATATTGTCCACCCATTTTGCGATATACTTCAAGGAAGGCCGTGAGTTCACCCTGTGGAGGATTCTGGATCTCAATCCTTCCTCTGGTGGCTGCTGCTGCACAGAGATATGTCCCGGCAACGATTCGATCTGGCGGCACCTGCATATCTGCGCCCTGAATGATTTTTCCTCCTTCGATCAGAATCTCCTCCGTTCCTTCTCCCTGAATACTTGCTCCCATCTTCTTTAAGAATCTGCACAGCCAGATAATCTCCGGTTCTTTTGCACAATTATAAATTCTTGTTTTTCCACTGGCAGAAACTGCTGTCAGAACAGCCTGCTCCGTTGCCCCTACACTTTTTCCGGCGAAAAAAATCTCCGTTCCATGAAGCTTTTCGCATACCGCTTCCAGCTTCTCTGTACACTCTTCTACTTTTGCTCCAAACTTCCGAAGTGCATACAGATGAAGATCCACCGGCCTTTTTCCAATCACACAGCCTCCCGGATATCCCATGGATACCCTGCCCACTCTTCCCAGCAGTACTCCGAGCAGTATAACAGAAGATCGCATTTTTTCTGTATAAAAAGCAGATATTTCTGTTTTTTGTACCTTCGTACAGTCCAGATACAGATCATGTTCCTGCCACCGGGTATCTACGCCGAGTGTACCAAGGATTTCTTCCATGCAAAATACATCTGCGATCCGGGGACAGTTTCTGAGTACGCTGATTCCGGGATAAAGAAGTGCAGCCGCCATCATGGGAAGTGCAGCATTTTTGGAACCCTGTATCCGTATCGTACCATGAAGAGGAGTTCCTCCTGCTATGCGAAGTTTATCCAATCGTTTCACTCCCAAAGGGCCTCTTACCTTTATTATATGTTTCGTGAAATTTTCTGTGATTCTCTTCTCTTTCTTTGTATCAGCTTCTCAAATCTGCTGTAAACTAAAAGAAAGTCTGATCTGTTTTCATTCAAATCTGACTTTCTTTTTTCTTCTATATTAATATAAGTACAGCATTTTTATCAAAGTGCTTTTACGTATTCTTTGAACATATCGCCTCGCTGTTCATAGTTATCGAACTGTCCCCAGCTTGCGCAGGCAGGAGAAAGAAGGACTGCATCTCCCGGTTCTGCCTTCTGTGCACAGATATCCACTGCTTCCCTGAGATCCTCACACAGAATGATACACGGACACACGCCAAGACGCTCCGCTGCTTCTTTGATCTTGTCTTTTGTCTGTCCGATCAGAACAAGGCAGCGTACCTTGCCATCAAAAGCATTCAGCCATTCATCATAGCTGGAACCCTTATCGTAGCCGCCTCCGATCAGAAGCGTAGGACGGTTCATAGCCTGTATGCCCTTAATCGCAGCATCCGGATTGGTTCCCTTGGAATCATTGTAATAAACAACGCCATTCTTCTCTGTGACATATTCGATCCGGTGCTCAACTGCTGTAAATTCGCAGATACTTTTGCAGATACTCTCCACAGAAACGCCTGCACAATATGCCATTGCCACTGCCGCCATCACATTCTCAAAATTGTGCTGTCCAAGAAGCTTAAGTTCACCTGTATGTACAAACGGAATTTCTTTACCTTCCAGCTTAAGTACGATCAGATCTCCATCCAGATAAATTCCCTCGTCAAGCTTCCTTACACTGGAAAAATAAACCGTTTTCGGAACAATATTATTACCGAATTCACGCAATACCGGATCCTCGTAATTCAAAATGCAGAAATTCTCCGGTTTCTGATTTTTGACGATCAGTTCCTTGACGCGGATATATTCCTCCATTGTATGATGACGATTCAGATGATCCTCTGTGATGTTAAGGATAGCACTGACCTGTGGTGCAAACTCCTCAATCGTCTCAAGCTGAAAGCTGCTGATCTCTGCCACTGTTGTAGAATTTTCTTTCATTTCCAATGCTTTGGATGTATACGGTGTTCCGATATTTCCTACCACAAAAACTGATTTCTCTGCATCACTCATGATCTTGCCAAGCAATGCTGTCGTAGTAGTCTTTCCGTTTGTTCCGGTGATCGCCAGCACACGACCCTTTCCTGTACGATAAGCAAGCTCCACTTCTCCCCATACCGGAAGTCCCATATCATAAAACTTCTGTACGACCGGAATATCTGTCGGTACTCCGGGACTGAGTACTACCAGATCAAGACCTGCTTCTACTTCTTTCGGGAGTTCTCCCGCATAGATCTCAGCCTTCTCTCCATGTGCAAGTTTACCCAGAACTGCATCCTTATCTGTGTTTTCATTTCCGTCAAAGAGAATCACATGAGCCCCTGTCTGTTCCAGAAGATCCGCGGCTCCGATACCACTTTTGCCTGTTCCAAAGACAAGTACTCTTTTTCCCTGTAAATCCATTCTTTTTTCCTCCTGTAAGCTGGTTACCCTTCACTTCGTTCACAGCAACCTGTTCAAAATCACAGTGCAAGAAGTGCGATCAGACACATCACTGCTGTTATAATAGAAAACACAGCTACAACTCTTGTTTCCGACCATCCGCATAATTCAAAATGATGATGGATCGGAGCCATCTTAAAGATACGTTTCCCATGTGTTTTCTTAAAATAAGTTACCTGTATGATAACGGACAGTACCTCTACCAGATAGATCAGACCTACCAGAAGGATAAACAGCGGCATCTGCATCATATAGGCAGCTCCTGCGACAAATCCTCCCAGTGCCAGAGATCCCGTATCACCCATAAAAATTTTGGCAGGATATACATTAAACAGCAGAAATCCCATCAGACCACCCACAACTGCACAGGTGATCGGCTCGATCCCACTCTTTGTTCCAATGGAAACCACAGAGAAAAATACCGCAACGATCAGTGTTACACTGGATGCCAGTCCATCCAGACCATCTGTAAAGTTTACACCATTCACAGTTCCAATCACTGCAAAGAAAAGAACCGGAACAGCCAGCCATCCAAGGTTCAGATAATGATCTGACCAGAATGGGATACGCATTGCCAGATTTACATCTGTATAATTCACAAGATAATACGTAAATACTGCGGTTACAACTACCTGCAGAGAAAATTTCTGCCATGGAAGAAGACCATCAGAACGTCTCAGAACTACCTTAAGGTAATCATCCAGAAATCCGATAATACCAAATCCCAGTGTCAGAAACAGTACCGGAATCACCTTCGGATAATCTCTGACATAAAACAGGGATGTTATAACCGTAGCTATCAGAAAAATGACGCCTCCCATTGTAGGAGTTCCTGCTTTTTTCAGGTGCGACTGCACACCCTCCACACGTTCTGTCTGTCCCATCTTGAGTTTTCTCAGAAACGGGATGATGATCGGCCCCAAAATCACACTGATCGCAAAAGAGATCAGCACAGGGATTACAACTTGATAATTCATCCTCACACCTCTTATCATTCTTTTGTTTTTTTATCATGTTTGATTATAAGGCTTTTTGACGTATTTCGCAACCCTATCGTTACTGTGAACAGTCACATCCCTTTCCTTCTATCCTTCTATTTTCATATACGGAAGAATGTTCTCAAAAATTGTCCGGACAACAGGGGCTGCAATGGTTCCTCCATAATAGACACCCTTGGGATCATGAATGATACATAAGGCCAGTATCTGCGGCTCTTTTGCGGGAGCAAATCCAAGAAATGAAGAGATATAACGGTTGGCACTTCTTGGAAGTGTCTGTGAAGTAGCCGTCTTGCCGCCGATTCTGTATCCCTCGATCGCTGCATTTTTTCCCGAACCCTCAGAAACAACTTTTTCCAGTATATACCGGACTTTCTCAGATGTTTCGGCTGAGAGGATCCCTGTTTTTACAGGATATTCCAACTCTTTTATAATTTCTCCGCTCTCATCTTCAACCGCCACTCCAAAATGAGGAGTGACCCGTCGTCCTCCGTTGATCAGTGCACTCACAGTTGCCGCAAGCTGGATCGGTGTGATCTGAAAGGACTGGCCAAAGGAAACTGTTGCCAATTCTACATTTCCCATATTCTGAGGCTTGTGCATGATCGTACCCGCCTCTCCCGGAAGATCAACGCCGGTTTTTTCCAGAAGTCCGAATTTTCTGAAGTATTGATAGTATTTTTTCACCCCAAGTCTCAATCCTACTTCGATAAATACGGGATTGCAGGAATTCTGTGCTCCTTCTACAAAATTCTGCGAACCATGTCCTCTCCTGTTTGCACAGTGGATCCTTCTGTCATCGACCAGCTTGTATCCGGGACAGTAGAAACGATCCTCCATAGTTACAGCCCCTTCCTCAAGACCTGCTGCCATTGTGATGATTTTGAATGTAGAACCCGGTTCATAGGTATCATTCAGACAGGGATTCCTCCACATCTGATTCAGCAGTTCCTGCTTCTTCTCTGCACTCAGGCCGGAAGTATCCGCATCTGTATTCAGTTCAAACGGGTGATTCAGATCAAATTCCGGCACATTTACACAGGCATAGATTTCTCCGTTCTGAGGGTTCATCAAAAGAATCGAAACTCTTTCAGCATCTTTTTCTTCCATAACCTTCAGAGCAGCCTGCTGGACATATTCCTGTATGCTGATATCCAGACTGGTTCGAAGCGTGCTGCCTGTCTTGGGTTCTTTCCGGTTTTCTCCGATTTCATCCAGTTCGATTCCCCTCGCATCAGTAGTCGTGAGGATTTTGCCCGAATCACCGCTCAGCACATCTTCATATTCCACCTCAAGGCCTATGATTCCCTGGTTGTCTGCTCCTGTAAATCCCAGGACTCTGGAAGCAAGCGAATTCCATGGATAATATCGCTTGTAGTCTTCATCCACCTTTACCCCCGCAAGACCGGCCTTTCGTATTTCATCTCCCACCTTTTTTTCTACATTTGTCCGCATTCTCTCTATGGAGGATATTTTTTCTACTTTTTTTCGCACTGTATCTTCTGATAGTTCCAGTTTCTGCGACAACAGGGAAATGATCTTTTCCGGCTCCTTAATCTGGCTGTGAATGACAGATACCGTACAGACAATCTTATTTGATGCAAGAACTTTTCCCTTCGCATCCACTATTTTTCCCCGCGCTGCTTTGATCGGTCGTTCCCTCTCATGGAGTTCCTGTGCTTTCTCACTATAATAGTCCGCTCTGACCCCCATCAGATAAACAAGTCTTCCTGTCAGTCCCAGCATCATGACTGCACATAAAAGAAAAATTGTCCATACCTTTTTTTTATGAAAAGTCAGATTTTTTTTCATAAAAAATCCCCCCGAAGACTGTCATACTATTATATGTCCAGTCCCCGGAGGGAATCACCGTATCTTAGTCCAGTCCAGCCTCCTCATTAGTAAGGCCTTCACTTTCCATATCATTGTCCTGTTCAGCATCTTCTTCACTGTCTTCTGGTGGTTCCGGCACGTTTGTATCTGAAATTGCTTCTTTCAGATCACCTTCATCATCCGTGCCCACATTTACATCCACAGTGTTTCCAGAGGCATCCACAAGATTTCCCTTAAATCCTTCCCACAACTCTGTTTTCGGGATGGTTCCATCCTCTGATTCGTCCGGTGTTACATTCAGATACGGAAGCAGCTCTGACAGGATTCCCTGTGCGATATACTGAGGATATTTACTGTCTGCCTGTTCCTCCGCATTCGGCTCATCTACAGCCACATACATAAGTACCTGCGGATTCTCCACCGGTGCAAAGGTAATAAAAGAAACGATATATTTCTTATTTCCTCGCGGAAGTTTCTCGGCAGTACCTGTCTTACCACCAGAACTGTAGCCTTCTACCTTGGAGGTACGGCTTGTACCTTCCAGAACACTGGCCTGCATGTAAGAACGAATGTCTGCCGAAATGTCAGAAGAGATTGTCTGTTTGAGAAGCACCGGATTAATTGTTCTGACCGTACCTCCGCTGCTGTCCTTGATTGCAGTCACCAGGTGCGGCTGATAATAATATCCGCCATTGATAACCGAACACATTGCATTGATCTCTTGAAGCATCGTACAAGTAAATCCCTGACCGAATGCCGAGCAGGCAAGCTCCGTTTCTCCCATGGTCTCTGTCGTATGGATAACGCCCGCCCCCTCATTCGGAAGATCGATTCCTGTACGGGAACCAAAATTAAATAGACTCTGTGCTTTCAGGAAAGCCTCTGTCCCCATTTTGGCTGCGATCTGCATCATTCCATCATTACAGGAGTTTGCAATGACCTCCCTTAAGGTCTCCGTTCCATGTGCATCCGGCCATACCGCACATTTGATATAGGTATCTCCGTTTGCACCAAAGGTTTCGCCGCCATCGCAGTTAAACGTATCCGTTGCTGAGATCTTGCCTTTCTCCAGGGCACCTGCCATGACGATTGGCTTTACAACGGATCCTACTTCAAAAGCATCTGTTACACAGAAATTTCCCCACATGGCATTCAATGCCGTCACGGTTTCCTCATCTGACATTTTGTCGATTTCTTCCTGAGAATACACCTGTGACATATCTCTTGGATTATTCAGATCATATCTGTCTCCTCCATCCATGGCGATGATTTCGCCGGTCGACGACCTCATTACGATCACACCAATGTTCTTGGCACCCATGCTGGCTTTGAAGCCATTGACATATTTTTCTACAATCTGCTGTGCTCCCACATCCAGCGACGTCTCGATACTTTCCCCGGTTACTGGCTCCATGATCGTCTGTTCAGCATCTGACTCATCATTGATATATCCATACTGACGGCCATCCGTTCCCATCAGGGTACTGTTATAATAACCTTCCAGCCCAGCATCTGCTGTTTCTCGCGAAAGAGTAAAACCGATGGTATCACAGGCAAGTTCATCAAAAGGATAGATTCTCAGATAATCTTCCTCAAACCAGACTCCCTGTACATTTGCACGTTCTTCCAGTTCTTTCTCGGAAAGACCGCTGTCCTCACCGGGAGAAGCATATTCTTCAAATGCTTTCTTCTGATCCATTGTTATTTGTTTTTTGAGGATCTGGTACTGGCTGGAGCTTGTCGCAGGATCTGTAAGTTTCTTTCGGATATCATCCTCATCAATACCCAGAACATCTACAAGTGCCTTGACCGTCGCATCTACATAGTCATGCTTTTCATCATTGACTTCCTTACAGTCCAGGATCACTGTATAAACCTTCTGACTTGTAGCGAGGAGATTTCCGTTACAATCATAAATATTGCCTCGCTTGGCCGGAAGTACACTGCTCTGATAGGACTGCTGTGCCTGCAGAAGTACTCGTTTCTTATACTTGGTTCCACTGGTCGCATTAATATACGTAATACGTCCCAACAAACAAACTAAAGCTAGTATTACTACTGCAAATAGTCCTACTAGCTTTCCCCGCATGGTATGATTGATTTTTGGTTGAGGTTTCTTACGTTTCCTCTGTCTGGTATCGCTCAAATTCTCACCTCTTACTTTCAGGGTACATCCTGATACTGTCTCACATAACTGCTGCTTGGCACACTGTAAGTCTTCTTCTGACTATCAGTGGGATAGTTCATTCCCAGACGGCCGATCGCGATTTCTCTGATCTGATCCAGATCAACTTCCGATGTCACCTGACTTTCATATGCATCGTTTTCTTCTTTAAGCTGAGCCCATTCGGATTCCAGGCCTGCTACGGATTTAATCCTTCCTGTCAGCTCTGCCTTCAGCTGAAGATAGTTGACACAGCAAAACAACACTGCCACACTTACAACTGCCAGGAACGTTACAAATCCACGTCCCATACTCATTGCCTTTTCACGGTTACGCCTGGTCTCACGGCTTATTCTCTGAGTGCCGGCTGTTACCGTGCGTGTTGTACTTCTATGCTTCACGGACTGCTCCCGGGAAGCTGCCGGTTTGCGTCCCGGCACCTCCTGCAGTCTCTTTACTGTATTTCCATCTATATACATCCCACGGGCATTTCTTGCATTTACTTTGCCTTTTCTGTTTGTGACTGCCCTGTTTGTCCTTTCCATCTACGCCCTTCAACTCCTATATTTCAGTCTGAAAATCTCCGCTCAAAAATCCTCAGTTTTGCACTTTTAGATCTTGGGTTTTCTTCCTGTTCTGCTGTCGTTGGAAGAATAGGCTTTCTGGTGATAACTTTTCCTTTGGATTTTTTGCCGCATACACACACCGGAAAGTCCGATGGACATGTACATGGATTTTCGTTTTTGCGGAAGATCGTCTTAACAATACGATCCTCTAAAGAATGGAACGTGATAATACATATTCTTCCTCCATCATCAAGGAGATCGATCATTCCATCCAATGATTCTCTGAGAACATCCAGTTCTCTGTTTAACTCAATGCGAATTGCCTGAAACGTCCGCTTCGCCGGATGTCCTCCGGTTACCTGCATCTTCATCGGAATAGACTGACGGATGATCTCTGTCAGTTCTCCGGTGGTGCGGATCGGACTCTGCTGTCTGGCCGCCACAATGTGCTTCGCTATATTCTTTGCAAATTTATCTTCACCGTAATCACGAATGATACGGTACAGTTCTTTCTCTTCATAACCATTGACAATATCAGCGGCTGTCCTGCTCTGCCTCTGATCCATCCTCATATCCAGAGGTGCATCTGTCCGATAGGTAAATCCCCGCTCTTCATTGTCCAGCTGATACGATGAAACTCCCAGGTCTAAAACAATTCCGTTGACTTTCTGGATTCCCAGGCTGTGAAGTTCATTAGCCATGTAACAATAATTGCTGCGAATGATCGTCACTCTGTCCTCGTAGGCGGCCAGCCTGTCACTCGCAGCAACTATTGCATCTTGATCCTGATCTATGCCAATAAATCTCCCCTTGGCAGAAAGTCTGCGGCACACTTCACTTGCGTGCCCTGCTCCTCCCAGCGTTCCATCCACGTAGATCCCGTCCGGCTTAATATTCAAGCCGTCAATGGTTTCTTCCAGTAATACAGACTTATGCTTAAATTCCATATCCGTCTCCTGTTGGATTTCTTTCCGGCGTATTGCTCAGATGATGATATCCATATCCCGCATACTCTCTGCGATACTGTCCATATCATCATAATTGCAGTTCTCGCTCCACTTTTCCTTGCTCCAGATCTCAATCCGGTTCAGGTTTCCTGTGAGTACCACTTCTTTCTCCAGACCGGCAAATTCCCTTAGTGGCTGTGGCACAAGGACTCTCCCCTGCCTGTCCAGTTCACAGTTTGTGGCACCTGCTACAAAGAAACGTGTGAAGGTTCGCGCATTTTTATTTGTAAGTGGTAAGGCTCTGAGTTTCTTCTCGAATGTTTCCCATTCATCCATGGGATAAACTGAAAGACAACCATCCAATCCTCTGGTCATGATAAACTCTTCTCCCAAAAGTTCTCTGAACCTGGCAGGAATGATCAGACGCCCCTTCGCATCTATTACATGATTGTATTCTCCCATGAACATAAAACTCACCTGCTCTCAAGAGTACGATTCTCCCCTTCGTACATCTCTGGTGGAGCTGTCAAGTCTGCCACATTCTCTCCATTCCCCACCACTATTCACCACTTTCTACCACTTATGAAACAATTCTACCCCATTTACTGTTAAATTACAAGTGGGAATCTGAGTTTTTTTAATGCATACAAGCCTCTTTTTTTCTCTGAAAAAGGGAAGTTTTCTTATGTTTTTTCAAGAAAACTTCCCTTTGGATTTTATTATTTATCGCATCTTTTGTTTATTTAGAATCTGAAATCGGTTTCTGTAATTCCTCGGATTTTTCAGGATTGGCTTCCTCTGATGGTTTCTCTTTTGCCTCTGCAAAAACTTCCCGAAACTCATCCCTGACATCTTCAAAGCTCTGCATATCTTCATAGCCTCGCGAGGATTTTTCCTCCTTTGCATAACGCTCTTCCAGCCGACGTCTGTGAATCTTTTCACGCTTCTTGGAAAGAATACGCCTTACAGTCGCAACGATGCTGAATATCACAAAAATCCCTGCTAAAACCGGCACAAAAACAGAAATCTCCGTTCCCGGAATATAGATTCTGTCCGTACACAGAAATTCAATTCCTGCTTTTCCCAACGCGTATCCGGCAAGATATCTCATAAAGATCTCTCCCTGAAATTTCTTCCGTTTCGTATAAATAAGAAGCACACATAGCAGAAAAAAGCACCACAGACTCTCATAAATGAACAGCGGATGCACCTGAACATAGGAAATATCTCCTATCTTCACTATGTTTTCCTGCATTTCTGCCGTCAGCCTTGCACCGCTTAAAGTCTCTGCCGGAAGCTGCATAGCCAGAATGCTGTCTGTATATCTTCCTGTATACTCTCTGCTGAAAAAATTCCCCCACACTCCGATCATCTGGCTGACGACCACACCAGGGATGATGGTATCTGCCATTCTTCCAAATGACAGCTTCCTGATCTTGCAAAAAACCGCCAGGGCTGCTATCCCGCCAAGAAGTGCACCATACATGACCATTCCGCCTGTACGGATATCCCATAATGCCTGCTGGGGTTCTTTGGCAAAAATGTTCCAGTGCAGAGCTATATAACATACTCTGGCACTCACCGCGCCAAACACGACTCCCGGGATCAGTGCCTCCAGATAAAGATTCTGATCCTGGTTCTGTCTCTTTGCCTGCAGGATGATAAAAGAAAGCCCGGCAAGCATTCCGACTGCTATAAAAATCCCATATATGGTAATTTCAAACCCAAAAACCGAAACAGTTTCACCCACATATCCAAGGTTAATACCTAAATGTGGAAAACGAATCGACATATTCATAAAACACCTTCATTATACATTAAATCTGAATAAGATCACATCTCCATCCTGAACAATGTATTCTTTTCCTTCCATGCGGACAAGACCCTTTTCTCTTGCTCCTGCATAGGAACCACAGTCAAGAAGATCTTTATAATTAACAACTTCTGCCTTGATAAATCCACGCTCAAAATCTGTATGGATCTTTCCGGCTGCCTGAGGAGCTTTTGTGCCAATCTTGATCGTCCATGCACGTGTCTCATCCTCACCTGAAGTCAGGAAACTCATTAATCCAAGAAGACTGTAGCTTGCTCTTACCAGTTTCTCAAGGCCGGATTCCTTAAGTCCCAGATCTTCCAGGAACATTTTTTTCTCATCATCATCCAGTTCGGAAATTTCTTCTTCGATCTCCGCACAGATCACAAATACTTCGCTCTTCTGCTCTGCTGCATATTTACGCACAGCCTGAACATATTCGTTGGACTCTCCGTCATCTGCCAGATCATCCTCACTTACATTTGCGGCATAGATCACCGGTTTCCAGGTCAGAAGATTATAGGTTCCCATCCAGCCTTCTTCATCCTCTGATTCCAGTTCCATTGTGATAGCCATCTGTCCGTCTTCGAGATGTGTCTTGACTTTCTGAAGGAAATCAAGTTCTTTGGCAGCTTCTTTGTCCATACGAGCGGTCTTGGTCACTTTTGCAATTCTTCTCTCCAGAATCTCAATATCTGAGAAGATAAGTTCCAGATTGATGGTTTCAATATCTCTGAGCGGATCAATGCTTCCATCCACATGGATGACATTCGAGTCCTCAAAGCAGCGCACTACATGAACGATGGCATCTACTTCACGGATGTTTGCAAGGAACTGGTTTCCAAGTCCCTCTCCTTTGGATGCTCCCTTTACAAGTCCTGCAATGTCAACAAATTCGATCACTGCCGGAGTGACCTTCTTTGAGTGGTAAAAATCTCCCAGAAGTTTCAGTCTTTCATCCGGTACCGTTACAACACCCACGTTCGGATCAATGGTACAGAACGGATAGTTTGCAGATTCTGCCCCTGCTTTTGTCAGGGAGTTAAACAATGTACTTTTACCTACGTTTGGCAGTCCCACGATTCCAAGTTTCATATCTCTATTTCTCCATTTCGTTATTATTGATTATATTTTCTGCTTCATTCTAGCACACACATTATAAAAAGTCTATCTGTAACTACACTGTCTTTCAGTCTATGGACATGATCATAAGCAGTGTGCCGGAATCAAAGGTAACTTCTGCATTTGCCTCTCTGAATTCATTACTGACAGTCAGACCGCTGTCTTCTGTCCTGAGGCAGTAACCATCCAGCGGATATTTGAAGCCCTTAAGAGTCAGATTGCAGACCTCTCCTCCTATCGGAAAGAAAGAAACATATTTTCCAAACTGCTCTTCTTTTTTGAGAATCGTTCCATTCTCAATCAGGCACATATAATTATATTTATCTGCCAGAATAATCTGTACATTCTTTGATTTTCCCAACATCAGAAGACCGAAATTCGCCATCAGATGGTCAATTCGGTTTCCGGTTGCGCCCAGGATCATAATTTTTCCGGCACCATGCTCTATCGCATAGTTCACCGCTGACTGCGTATCGGAGTCATCTTTTTCCGGCTTTAATCGGAGGATTTCCGTATTTGTGAGAGTTTCCATATATGCTTCGCCTTCTTTTGAAAGGCTGTCAAAATCTCCCACTGCAATGTCCGGTTTCAGGTCTGTCCCCATAAAAAATTCCACACCTCTGTCCGCTGCAATGATACAGGTGTGTTCTGTTCTGTTTTTTTTCAAAAAATCGAGGGCAAAATCTTTTTGGATATTGCCCCCGCTTACGATGATCGTATCTTTCATCTCGTGCCTCAATTCAGTCTTTCGCTGATATTTTCGATTTTTTCCTGTATTCTCTGAACATTTGATGCAAGATCTCCATGAAATACATAGGAACCTGCCACAAGAAGATTTGCTCCAGCATCCATCACTGTCTCCAGAGTAGAATCGTTGATTCCACCATCCACCTGAATGTCTACATCCAGTTCTTCTTTGTCGATGATCTCCTTGAGCTCCTGGATCTTTTCTGTGCATTCCGGAATATATTTCTGTCCGCCAAACCCTGGCTGTACAGTCATGATCAGAACCATATCTATCTCATCCAGCAGATGACTGATGTCATTGACCGGAGTTGCCGGTTTGATGGACACGCCCACTTTGACACCTGCATCACGGATCAGTTCGATCGCACGCTCCAGATCCTCACAGGCCTCTGAATGTACCGTGATAGAATCTGCACCGCAGGCTACAAAATCCTGAATATATCGCTCCGGTGCACTTACCATAAGATGCACATCAAAAAACATTCTGGATTCTTTTCGGATAGAACGGATCACCGGCATTCCGAAAGAAATACTCGGCACAAAATCTCCATCCATAACATCAATATGGAGCCATTTCACTCCCTGTTTCTCCAGTATCTGAATCTGTTCGCCCAGACGGTTAAAATCCGCTGATAAAATAGACGGGCACAACTGATATTCCATTTAATATCTCCTTTTCTCTTTTAATTCTTCATATAAACTAAGATAATCTTCATATCGGATTCTGCTGATCTCGCCCTCTTCAAGAGCTTCCTTTACTCTGCATCCTGGCTCATGAATATGCCTGCATCCCTGGAAACGGCACTGTTCATCATACCTTAAGAATTCCGGAAAATAATCCTTAAGCTCCTGCTCTTCCATATCGGTGAGATACAGCGAAGAAAATCCCGGAGTATCCATAAGAAATGTATTCTCCCCCACAGGAATCACCTGTGAATGACGGGTTGTATGTCTGCCTCTTTTAAGTTTCCTGCTGATCTCTCCTGTCTCCATCTGAACACCAGGCTGGAGAAGGTTCGTCAGGGAAGACTTGCCGACACCGGAAGGTCCTGCCACAACCGTAGTTTTTCCTTTAAGTATCTGGTGGATCTCTTCGATTCCTTCTTCCTTTAGTGCACTGGTAAGAAGTACCTGATATCCGCAGTTCTGATATGTCTGATAAAGTTCCTGTGTTTCCTTTTCTGAGGCAAGGTCCTTTTTGTTAAAGCATATGATTGCCGGGATACCTGCCTGCTCCATCATGATAAGGAAACGATCCAGAAGCATAAAATTCGGCTTTGGATCTTCCATCGCAAAAATCACAAATGCCTGATCCACATTGGCAACTGCCGGACGGATCAGGGAATTCTTACGGGGAAGAATCCTGATCAGATTCCCCCTCCGTTCTGCTTCATCCAATATTGTGATCTCTACATTATCACCAACCAGAGGTTTCTGGTTGTCCTTACGGAAAATACCTTTGGCTTTGCATTCATAAAGTGCATCATCTTCTCCGTAAACATAATAGAATCCTGCAATTCCCTTAATGATCTTTCCCTGCATGGATTACTCTGCCTTCTTGAAAGTCAGCGGATAAGATCCCAGCTGCTGGAAGTTTCCATTGATCAGCTCTGATACATATAAGGTTCCTTCACTTACACCCGGAACACCTGTGATATCCAGAGTATATGGGAAAGTAATTGCCTCTCCGTCAACCACTTTCGTTGAAGTAGTCTCACCATTTGCCTCCTGGATCAGTTCCAGACGAATTGCTCCGCCCTGATATCCATTCGGAGTATTCAAAGTCTGTGTACATTTCCATACTTCCCCATTTGCAGCTGCGGTATTCTGCTGAGCCGTATTGTCTGCTGCAGCCGTATCCGTTGTTGTGTCTGCTGCTGTTGTATCTGACGGTGCCTGGTCTCCACAGCTCACTACAATAGCCATTGGTTCATCCGGATCGCCATATGCAGTGTCATCATCCTCTGAAACTGCTGACGGATCCTGAGAAATAACCTGACCAGCCGGTACCTCTGCACTCTGCTGCTCTGTAACCTGGATATCCACCCATTTGCCAAGTGCTGTAAGTGCCTCATTCTTTGTCATTCCTACTACATTCGGAATCTGTGCAGTATCACCATGATCCAGACCACGGCTGACAGTCAGTGTAACAGAGTCTCCTGCTGTCATGCTTGTGCCTGTTTCCGGAGATACGCTCATCACATATCCTGGTTCGACAAGCGGCCATCCGCTGTCATCAGCCTCACTATATTCTTTCTGTACAGTTACAGTAAGTCCCATATCCTCGAGAGTCTGCTGTGCATCCACACCTGTCTGACCTGAAAGTTCCGGAATTGTAATTTCCTGCTGTCCCTTGCTGATATGATATTTGATTGTTGTATACTGCTCTACCTTGGTTCCCGCCGGGATATCCTGAGAAGAAATTCTTCCCTTTTCCTGTGTGGAGTTCTCCTCTCCGATCATCTGTTTACCAAGTTTTTCTTCTTCCAGAAGTGCAGCAGCCTCATCCTCTGTCTTACCTACCAGATTCGGAACTGCTACCATTCCATCCTGGTCTGCAGAAGCTGTTTCCTGCTCTGTCTTCTGTGTATTTTCCGTTCCATTACTTCCTATGATACCCGATACCTTACCGATTACAAAAATTGCACCGACTAAAACTGCAGCTCCTGCCAGAAGGGCAACGATCGTAACTGCTGTGTTAGGACCTTTTTTCTTCTTGGCGGATTTTTTGCGTTTTGGAGCTTCCTCGTAATCATCATCGTCCTGGTCATAATCTGTATCATAGATTTCCTCTTCCAGATCATCTACTTCCAGCTTCTGTGAAGAGGTACGTGGAGTACTCTTGATTTCTCCCAGCTCTTCATCTGAAATAACAACTGTCTTAGCCTCATTATCTACTGAGGATAAAGTAACAAAATTACCCTGCGGATCGATCAGGGAATGCTTCAGATCGGCGATCACATCTTCCATTTTTTCGTAACGGCGCCCAACACTCTTCTGTGTACATTTCAGAATGATCTGCTCCAGACTGTATGGGAGATTTTCGGTATATACACTTGGCGGTACCATTTCTTCCTGAAGATGCTTGATCGCAATTGCAACTGTCGTATCTCCGTCAAAAGGAACTCTTCCTGTGACCATCTCATAAAGAGTGATACCAAGAGAATAGATGTCACTCTTCTCATCACTGTATCCGCCCCGGACCTGCTCAGGTGAACTGTAATGTACAGATCCCATCACATTGGAGCTGATCGTATTGGAAGAAGCCGCTCTTGCGATTCCAAAGTCTGTGACCTTTACCTTACCATCTGTAGAAATAATGATATTCTGAGGTTTCACATCACGATGAACAATTCCATGATTATGTGCAGCTTCCAGTCCCATGGACACCTGAATGGCAATACTTGTGGCTTCCTTGATGGAAAGCTTCCCTTTCTTGGCAATATACTCCTTAAGAGTGATTCCCTCGATCAGTTCCATAACGATGTAATAAACACCGCCATCATCTCCTACGTCAAATACATTGACAATATTCGGATGTGTAAGACCTGCTGCTGCCTGTGCTTCGCTGCGGAATTTACGGATAAACGTTGTATCCTCTCTGAATTCCGGCTTTAATACCTTTACCGCAACAAAGCGGTTGAGCTTATGATCTTTTGCTTTATAGACATCCGCCATTCCGCCGGTGCCTATTTTCCCTAAAATTTCATAACGTTCTGCTATGATTGTTCCTGTCTTTAACATTTTTCTACCTCATTCGTGAATGGTTCTACCAGTATCACTGCAATATTATCCTTACCACCATTCTGGTTGGCTTCTCTCAGAAGTCTTTCACCCTTCTGTGGCAGTTCCTCGTTCTGGTTCAATATAATTTCTTCAATCTTGCTGTCCTCTACCATATTGCTCAGACCGTCGGAACACATAAGGATGGTACTGCCCGGTTCCATCTTAAGGTCAAAAAAGTCAATATCGACAGTTCTCTCCGCACCAAGTGCTCTCGTGATAATGTTTTTATCCGGATGATTTCTTGCCTCTTCCCGCTTGATCTCTCCGATTCTGATCATCTCTTCTACCAGTGAATGGTCTTTTGTAACCTGGCGAATCTTTCCCTGGATGATATACAGGCGGCTGTCACCAACATTTGCAACATACAGATAATGCCCTACAATCGTGGCCACTACCATAGTTGTTCCCATTCCGCGCAGTGCTTCATCTCTCCTGGCGGACTCAAGGATCTCTGTATTGGCGGTCTCAATGGCATGACGAATTACCTTGATAGGATTGAAATCTGCGTCTTTTTGAATCTCATCCACCAATGTCTGAACAGCATGAGAGGACGCGTAATCTCCTGCATTATGACCGCCCATGCCATCGGCAACAACGAACAGATTCTGGAGATTTCCTACCGGGGTCTCGGAAACAAACACATAATCCTGGTTCATTTTCCGCTTCTGTCCTACATCCGTAGCTGAATATACCCTCATGTCACTTCTCACTTTCTGTTTTTTCCATGTAACGTTTTCTTAACTGGCCACAGGCACCGTCAATATCGCTGCCCATTTCCCTTCTAATAGTACCATTTATTCCGTATTTTTCAAGATTTATTTTGAAATTCTCCACCGCCTGCCTGGTTGAACGCACGAAAGAACGCTCTCTTACAGGGTTTACCGGAATCAGGTTTACATGGCAGTTCAGTCCCTTAAGACGGTCTGCAAGCTCTTTTGCATCTTCTCTGCTGTCGTTTACACCTGCGACCAGACTGTACTCAAAAGTGATTCTTCTGCCGGTTTTGTTGAAATAGTTCCGGCAGGACTCCAGGAGTTCATCGATTGTATATTTGTTTGCGATCGGCATAAGTTCCCGCCGTTTTTCATCGTTTGGTGCATGAAGAGATACTGCCAGCGTCATCTGCAGTTTTTCTTCTGCAAGTTTATAGATCTGCGGCACCAGTCCACAGGTCGATACCGTGAGATTCCTCTGGCTGATATGAATGCCTCCTTCTTCCGTGAGAATATGTATAAAGCGAAGGAGATTGTCATAATTATCCATCGGTTCACCCGTTCCCATCACTACCACATTGGAAACTCTCTCACCAAGAGAATCCTGTATCCTGTATATCTGGTCCAGCATTTCTGACGGAAGCAGGTTTCTTGTCAGACCTCCAATCGTGGAGGCACAGAACCTGCAGCCCATACGGCAGCCTGCCTGTGAAGAAATACAGACGGAATTGCCGTGTTTGTACTTCATAAGAACACTTTCAATCATATTTCCGTCGGACAGACGGAACAGATACTTTCTGGTACCGTCTATCTTTGATATCTGAACGTCCAGCGTCTCCAGTACTGTGATCGGATACTGCTCCAGCTTCTGTCGGAGACTTTTGGGAATATTTTCCATTTGATCATAAGAAGTAACCAGGTGCTCATGCAGCCAGCTGTATATCTGCTTTGCACGAAACGGCTTTTCGCCCAGCTCTGTCATAAGCCCTTTCAGTTCTTCAATCGTCATTGATTTTATATCTGTCATGTTTATTTCCTTCTGAATTTCGCCATAAAGAATCCATCCGTTCCATGAACACCTGGCAGCAGCTGCAGATATCCAAGGCTGGTCGTTTCGGATTTAAGCTCATCCGGAACAAACTCATCAATACTTTCAAGTTTAAATGGATGGTTATTCATAAACCACATCATATTTTCTTCGTTTTCTTCTTTGGCAACCGTACAGGTACTGAAGATCAGTACTCCTCTTGGTTTTACATATTCTGCAGCTTTATCCAGAATATTCCTCTGAAGAATCACCAGTTCTTCTTCCTTCTGTACAGTAGAGCGATACTTGATCTCCGGTTTCTTTCCGATCACTCCATATCCGGAGCATGGTACATCTGCAAGAACAATATCCGCCTTACATTCAGATTCCACATCAAATACCGTCGCATCCTGCACATGAGCCTGAACATTGATAGCTCCTGTACGGTGAATGTTTTCGTTGATAAGCTCCACCTTATACTGGCTGACATCACGTGCATCCACAGTACCAAAGCCTTCCATCTTATCTCCAAGATGAATGCTTTTGCCGCCCGGAGCCGCACACATATCGATGATGTAATCGCCCTTCTGCGGGTTTGCAATCTCTGAAACCAGCATGGAACTGACATCCTGTGCCACGATCTTTCCCTGAATAAACGCATCCAGTGCCAGAATATGATTGTATTCTGAGATTTTGAATGCATAAGGAAGATACGGTGCCGGCTCTACCTTAACCCCTTGATTTCTCAGACTTTCACAGGTCTCTTCCACCGAGTTGAGATATGTACGGCAACGTACTGTCACCGGTTTTTCTTTCAGAAAATCTACAAGCATCTTCTCCGTGATCTCCTCGCCGTAATCATTCAGCCAACGGAGAACCAGCGGCTCCGGCATGGAATACCGGACTGAAAGATGTCGTACCAGATTTACTTTTCTTGACGGATACTCAAGCTCATCCTGCTGTCTCGCGATGGTTCGAAGCACCCCATTCACAAAAGGCTTCAGATTGTAAAAGCCTTTTTTCTGTGCGAGTTTCACTGCCTCATTGCATACGGCACTGTCCGGTACCCTGTCCATAAATCTCAGCTGATATACTGCACTTCTCAGGATTTCTCTGATCGGCGGTTTCATTTTGTCTACTGTGATCTTTGAAAAAGAATCTATAATATAGTCGATCAGGATCCTGTATTCCAGAGTCCCCTCACAGACTCTTGTAATAAAGGCACGTTCCTGCTTTGGAAGGAACTGATATTTGGAAAGTGCGTTTCGGATTGCAATATGACTGTGTTCTCCTTCTTCATTGATCTGAAGAAGAATCTCCAGTATCATTTCTCTTGTATTAATGCCGCTAGTCATCACGTCTTCCTCCTGCCAGTATGATAAGTCTCAGAAGCTGCAGGATCGATCCGGCTAAAGCTGCAACATATGTCATTGCAGCTGCTGTCAGCACGCTGCGGGCTCCCTTTGCCTCGTCTGATCCGAGAATTCCCGTACTCTGAAGCATTTTCAGAGCTCTTGAAGATGCATTGACCTCAACAGGAAGTGTTACAAGCTGAAACAAGACTGCCAGTGAAAACAATACGATTCCTGCCGTCACCAGTGGCTGGATCCCTGCAAAAAGTCCGATCAGAAATAATGGCCACGACAGGCTGCTTCCCAGATTCGCTGCCGGAACGATCGCACTTCGCATTTCAAGCGGGGCATAGTTGGTCGCATGCTGGATTGCATGTCCGCACTCATGTGCAGCAACTCCAACTGCTGCCAGCGAAGTCTGCCCGTAAATATCCTGTGAAAGATTCACTGTCTTCGTCCGGGGATCGTAATGGTCCGTCAGACTGCCCGCTATCGGCCTTACCTGTACATCTGTAATTCCGGCACTGTACAGAATCCTTCGGGCAGCTTCTTCACCAGTAAGTCCTGATGCACTTCTCACTCTTTTGTAACGTGCAAAGGTACTTTTTAGTTTTGCAGATGCCAGAAGCGACAAAAGCATACCAATTACAAGAAGAAGGTACGTCCAGTCAAATCCATAATATCCATAACCATATGTGTACATCTTATCACTCCTTATGATCTGTCAGTACTGTTCCGACCTCAACCTGATATCCTCGAAGGAACGCATCTGTTTCCATTCTCTTCTTTCCTTCAAGCTGTACTTCACAAAGAACCAGTACATCTTCGCCGCAGGCTACATGAATTCCGGTTTTATCCACCGCAATGATTGTTCCCGGAACAGTTTTTCCACCATTTACTGTTTTTTCTACTGTGGATTTCCATACTTTAAGTGTCTTACCATTGAGAAAAGTATATGCACTCGGCCACGGATTCAGTCCTCGTACCAGTCTTTCAAGTTCTGCTGCACTTTTTGAGAAATCCATAAGTCCCATTTTCTTATTGATCATCGCCGCATACGGTGTCGGACTCTCTTCCGGCTGTACCTCGTAGGAAGCTGTTCCATCTTCTATGGAAGGAAGTGTTTCAGTCAGAAGAGAAGCCCCTGCCTGTGCAAGTTTATCAAAAAGACTTCCGCCTGTCTCCTCTTTATCAAGCGGAACAACCACTTTGGAAATCATATCACCGGTATCCAGGCCGGTTCCCATTCTCATGATCGTCACGCCGGATTCCTTCTCACCATCAATCACTGCCTGCTGGATCGGAGCGGCTCCACGGTATTTCGGAAGCAGGGATGCATGGATATTGATACATCCGTATTTCGGCATATCCAGGATCTTCTTTGGAATGATCTGTCCAAATGCTGCCACAACAATGATGTCCGGAGCAATGTTTTCCAGAATCTCCACGAATTCCGGCTCCCGGACCTTAAGCGGCTGATACACCGGTATATCATGCTTCATTGCTTCTTCTTTCACCGGAGTCGGCATAAGTGTCTTGCCTCTTCCCTTCGGTTTGTCCGGCTGCGTTACAACTGCTGCAACCTCATATCCTGATCTTACAAGAGCCTCTAGTGGCGGCACGGCAAAATCAGGCGTTCCCATATAAACTATTTTCATAATATGCTCCTTTTTTCATCTGTCATTATTCGAAATCTTCATCCTCATCATAGCTGGTTCTGTGCAGATCTCCCTCTACAAGATCTGTATACATCTTTCCATCCAGATGGTCTATCTCATGGCAGAATGCTCTTGCAAGAAGTTCTGTTCCTTCATAGATCACTTCTTCCATATCCTCATTCATGGCTTTTACTTTGACATAATTCGGACGGGTCACCTGTCCTGCCATACCCGGAACGCTTAAGCATCCTTCATCTCCCGTCTGTTCTCCGGATGTTTCCAGAATTTCCGGATTGATCAGGACGATCGGGCCGTCTCCGATGTCAATAACTACAATCCTCTTGAGGATTCCGACCTGCGGTGCTGCAAGCCCTACTCCCATCGCTTCATACATGGTATCCAGCATATCGTCTACCAGTGTTACGATCTTTGGTGTAATTTCCTTTACCGGTTTGCTGATCTTTCTCAGCACCGGGTCTCCATCTGTTCTGATTGTTCTGATTGCCATTTCTTTCTTCCTTTCTTTTATCCTGCGTAATCAAACTGTATATATAATTTCCGGAAGCCGGAATTTATTTCGATATATTTTTCTGCTTTGTCCTTAATATCCATGAGCACCTTCTCATCCTGATGCTTCAGATAAATAACCTTGTGATAAATATCATTAATCTTTCCAACAGAAGCACTGGCAGGACCGATCACATGGACTTTATATTTTTCACCGATCGTTCCGACAAATTTACCAAGATACTCCATCCCCTGGCTCAGAAGTTCCTCATCTTCTCCTGCTGCAAGGATCGACAGCATATGTGCTGCAGGCGGATAATCCATCAGAATCCGATAACTCATCTCCGCCTGATAAAAAGCCTCATAATCCTGTGTTGCTGCAGCCTGAATGCTGTAATGCTCCGGATGATAGGTCTGAATGACCGCCTCACCCGGCTTTCTTCCTCTTCCAGATCTTCCGACTGCCTGTGTCAGAAGCTGGAAAGTTCTCTCTGCGCAGCGGTAATCTGACGCGTACAAGGAAAGATCTGCTGCCACTGCACCAACCAGTGTCACATCCGGAAAATCATGTCCTTTAACGATCATCTGGGTTCCCACCAGAATATCCGCCTCATGTGCGGCAAAAGAGGACAGTATCTTCTCATAGCTTCCTTTGTTTCTCGTGGTATCATAATCCATTCGAAGTACCCGTGCCTTCGGAAAAGTCTTATGAAGAACCTGTTCGATCTGCTGTGTTCCGGCCTTAAATCCGCCAATGTAAGGCGAACCACAGGACGGACATTTCGCCACTGCCGGTCTCTCATAACCACAGTAATGACAGATCAGCTTCCCGTTATTGTGTTCTGTAAGTGACACATCACAATGCGGACATTTAAGGACTTCTCCACAGGAACGGCACGATACAAATCCCGCAAATCCTCTTCTGTTCAGAAATAATATCGACTGTTCGCCTCTTTCCAGACGCTTTTCGATAGAATCCTTAAGTTTCCGGCTCAGGATCGAACGGTTTCCTGCCTTTAATTCTCCTCGAAGATCCACAACAGATACTTCCGGCAGCGGACGCTCCTCAAAACGTGCGGTCAGTTTTGTAAGCAGATACTCCCCTGCTTCTGCCCTACAGTACGCTTCCAGAGACGGAGTTGCCGATCCCATGACCACATAGGCACCTTCCTGTGTCGCCCTCTGCACAGCCACCTCTCGTGCATGATATCGCGGACTGCTCTCACTCTTATAAGTCTGCTCATGTTCCTCATCAATTATGATAAGTCCGAGCCTGGAAAAAGGTGTAAAAAGTGCCGACCGCGGCCCTACCATGATCTGGATCTCGCCCTGCTTCGCCCTTCGAAACTGATCATAACGTTCTCCCAGGGACAGACGCGAGTTCAGCACAGATACTTTTTCGCCAAACCATCCATAAAATCGTCTGACTGTCTGATAGGTCAGCGAAATCTCCGGGATCAGCACAATAACCTGTCTGCCCTGTTCTACTACCTGCTCGATCAGTTTCATATAAACCTGGGTCTTACCACTTCCTGTAACACCATGAATAAGCACCGGCCGTGGTGATTCCCGCTTCCATTCTTCCTGTATCTGATCAAGAACCTTTTTTTGCGGTTCTGTAAGTTCAGACAACTTCTCTCTTGGAATCGCTTCTCCTTTTACAGGGATACGATAAACCTCATCCTGCTGAATGCGGATCACGCCCTGCTCCACAAGCGGATTAAGCACAGACGAGGTCATTCCGAGGTTTTTTACTGCTTCCGTGTAATCTAACTCCGGCTTCTCACAGAGAGCTCTCAGAATCCTGGCTCTCGCTTTACATCTGCTTTTTTCAAGCTTTTCTGCAAGTGCGATTGCTTCTTCCTCGTTTATGTTCAACAAAATGCGACGTTTTTCCTTTGACCTGACCTTCTCTCTGACCGGAAGTACGGTTTTGAGTGCCTGTGCCATTGTTGATCCATATCGTTCTTTCATCCAGGCAGCAAGCACGATCAGTTTTTCTTCTGTCGTCTCCTGGCTGCTGCTGATGCCCTTAAGCGGCTTTATCTTTGACGGATCCAATTCCGGCTCTTTAGAAAGCCCGATCACATATCCTTTGCGTTCATGGTTTCCGTTTCCAAAAGGAATCGTCACTACCATTCCCACCTGGATCTCATCCTCCATTTCCAAAGGAACGCGATACTGAAAACTACGATCGAGCTTCTCATGTGAAATATCTACAATGATATCTGCATACATCATTGATTTTTGTCCTGGTCCTCCTTGAGGATTTCTGCGATCAGAACCCTCTCATCCATAGGATACTTCTTTCCCTTGATCTCCTGGTAATCTTCATGTCCCTTGCCGGCAAGAACAATGATATCTCCCGGCTCTCCATGATGGATCGCATAGGCAATTGCCTCCTTACGGTCACAGATCTCCACATATTTACCGTTTGTTCTTGCTATTCCAGTCTTGATATCATCAATGATCGCCTGCGGTTCCTCAAATCTTGGATTGTCTGAGGTGATGATCGTCAGATCTGCCATCTTTCCGGAAACCTCTCCCATCTCATAACGCCGGGATTTCGCACGGTTTCCTCCGCAGCCAAACAGACATACAAGTCTGTGCGGATGATACTCTCTCAGCGTTGTAAGAAGGCTTTCCAGTGCCATTGCGTTATGTGCATAGTCAATCATCAGCGTAAATTCATCGGATACTTTGATCATCTCTATACGACCTTTGACTCTGGCAACTTTGAGTGCTCTGATGATATTCTCCTGAGAAACTTTAAAATGACGGCAAATTGCAATTGCAGTCAGTGAATTATAGATACTGAATTTACCTGGAATGTCAATTTCCACTGGAAAATCCATAAGTCCCCTGACATGATAGGAGATTCCGAGATATCCCTTGCCTCCGATCATATGTGCATCTTCTGCGCGAAGATCTGCTTCCGGTGAAAATCCATAGGTTTCCAGATCACAGGTATGTCCCTCAATAATTTTCTCAAAATGCTCATCGTCGCGGTTTACGATACCAACCTTACACTGGCGGAGAAGCATGGATTTGCAGGCAAGATAATGTGCAAAATCTCTGTGCTCATTCGGTCCGATATGATCTGGTTCAATATTTGTAAAGATACCATAGTCAAAAACAAAGCCCTGTGTTCTGTGAAGCATAAGTCCCTGTGAAGAAACTTCCATAACCACACAGTCACAGCCCGCATCTACCATCTTGCGGAAATATTTCTGGACAACAAAGGATTCCGGAGTTGTATTAGCTGCCGGAATCACCTCATCACCGATGATCGCTTCGATCGTTCCGATCAGACCAACCTTATAGCCGGCATTTTCGAGGATAGATTTGACCATATAAGTTGTTGTGGTCTTTCCTTTGGTTCCGGTAATTCCAATCGTCTTGAGTTTCTCTGCCGGATGTCCGAAATATGCTGCTGAGATAAACGCCATAGCATAACGTGTATCTTCTACTTTAATAACAGTGACATCCTGCGGTGCCTCTATATCCTCCTGAACCACAAGTGTCTTCGCACCCTTTGCGATTACATCCGGTACAAATTTATGTCCGTCCACAACTGCACCCTTGATGCAGATGAACAGAGAATTCTCAATGACCTTTCGGGAGTCATACTCTACCGTGCTGACTTCCTGTTCCACGCTGCCCTGACAGCAGCTATATTCCAATCTCTCTAATAATGATGAAACTTTCATATTTGATCCTCCTCACTTCGAGATTTAATCCATTATAGAATATCACAGGTTAGACCCTTTTTCAAATATGTCTTGTCATATATAGCAACAGGTTGTATAATAAATAATTGTTCACAGGTAATATCCCGCGAGGTGTTTTGCCATGAATATGGCAAAATCCCGAGACATACGGGGCAAAATGCTATCACCGAAGGTGATTTGGAATGCATTTTGACCAAGTTACTGTGAACAGAGTGCACAGTAACTATAATAATCTTGTATTTTTTAGCTGTGCAATAATCAACAGTTAATGTAATTCTATATGAAACAGGGGAGCTGGCTGAAGCTGGCTGAGAGGAAACTGGATGGTTTCGACCCTTAACCTGATTTGGATAATGCCAACGTAGGGAAATACTGACGATATTTTCAGGAGAATTCCCTCGGGATTTCTCCTTTTTTGTGCTGTTTTTCAGACCAGAAGTTTCATATAACAGGATACCTGATATTTACGGTATCTTCATCAAAACAAAGGAGGTCATCAAAATGTCCAGAAACAATACGCACGCTGTGCAGAAGCTGGCGGTTGCCGGTGTCCTGACTGCGGTTGCTGTTGTCGGCAGTTTCCTGAGTGTTCCGGTTGCTGGCAGTAAATGTGCACCCGTACAGCATATGGTCAATGTATTTGCTGCTGTTCTTCTTGGACCATGGTGGGGAATCGGCATCGCATTCTGTGCAAGCCTGATCCGTAATCTTCTCGGAATCGGAAGCTTTCTTGCATTTCCGGGAAGTATGGTCGGGGCTCTTTGCTGCGGACTTATGTATCATTTTACCAGACGCCTGAGCCTTACCTGTACTGCCGAAGCACTCGGAACCGGGATCTTAGGCGGACTTGCCGCTTATCCGGTTGCCCGTTTTGCCATGGGAATCGCTCCTGCCGGCTTTACGGTATACATGATTCCGTTCTTTATCTCAACTCTGGCCGGCAGTATCCTTGCTTACCTGCTTCTTCGTATTTTTGAAAAAAGCCAGGTACTTGATTCTGTGATGAGGTAAGATATGAATAGAAATGAAATCCTGAATGCCCTCTTAAAAAAACATCCCAAGATCCACTGTCTGACCAATCCGGTCACTATGAATGATGTTGCAAATATTCTTCTTGCGGCCGGCGGAAGTGCTGTAATGGCCCAGGATGAACAGGAGGCTGCTGAGATCACTACCTTCTGTCAGGGAACCCTTCTTAATACCGGAGTTCCGGACGAAGGCAAAATAAGAGCGTGCATTCTTGCCGGAAAGCGAGCCAATCAGCTTGGTCATCCTGTCATCCTCGATCCGGTAGGTGCAGGTGGAAGCTCCTTTCGTCAACAGGAGCTGAAGAAGCTTCTGGAGCAGGTTCATCCATCTATAGTCCGCTGCAATCAGGAAGAAGCCGCTGTACTCTGTTCTTTCCATTCCGCAAAAGAAACTCATTTTTCACGCGGCGGTGTGGAAAGCAGTCTTCATATGGACTCACAAAATCTGGAGTCACTCGCAATGAAAGCCGCCCGACTTTATCGCTGCACCTTTTTTATCACGGGTGAAACAGATATTGTTTCAGACGGCACACAGACTCTTCTTCTAAGAGGCGGAGATTCCAGACTCTGCAGGATCACAGGCGGCGGATGTATGCTTTCTGCACTTTGTGCCCTGTTCTGCTGCAGTGGTGCTTCTGCTTTTGAAGCCGCTGCCACAGCCGGTCAGATCTGGAAGGAGATTTCGGAAGAAGCCGGTACACGTATCGATCAGAACGGCGGCGGCATCGGACAGTTCCATGCGCTGCTCATGGATGTGGCCGAGGAAAAAATCTATTTTGCAAACCGTTTATAAGCTTTTCAAATAAGGAGACAACTCTCTATGAAACTAAAAACTGTACTCACAATTGCCGGAAGCGACTCCAGCGGTGGTGCCGGAATTCAGGCTGATATCAAGGCAATCACCATGAATGGCGTATATGCTTCCAGTGTCATCACTGCACTGACGGCTCAGAATACCACCGGTGTATATGGAATCCAGGAAACACCGGCAGATTTTATTGCCGCCCAGATGGATGCGGTTTTTTCGGATATTTTCCCGGATGCAGTCAAAATCGGAATGCTTCCATCACCTGACGCCATGAAATGTGTTGCCTCCAGGCTCCGTCAGTATAAGCCTGCCCACATTGTCCTGGATCCCGTCATGGTATCTACCAGCGGACATCGTCTTATGGATCCGGAGGCAGAGATCACTCTCAAGGAGGAGCTCTTTCCTCTGGCAGAACTGATCACACCGAATATTCCGGAGGCAGAGGTTCTGACCGGTCTTCTCATAACGGATGACGCTTCCATGGAACGTGCCTGTTATGAACTTTACGCCAGATTTCATTGTGCCATTCTACTGAAGAGTGGTCACAGGAACGATCACGCAAACGATCTTCTTTATACCGGACAGAAGGCACTATGGATCCATGGAGAACGTATCGATAACCCTAATTCACACGGAACAGGATGCACGCTTTCCAGCACGATCGCTGCAAATCTCGCCAAGGGATACACTCTGGAAGATGCAGTAAAGAAAGCAAAGGAGTATCTCACAGAAGCACTTCGGATAAAACTGGATCTCGGAAAGGGTCACGGTCCGGTAGACCATACTCTTGGTGGTCAACATACTGCTTATTTTTATAACTGATAGTGCAAAATAATTACAAATTAATATAACATTATAGTATAACAGGAGGAAATTATGACTCAGTACACAACTCAGATGGATGCCGCAAGAAAAGGCATCGTAACACCACAGATCAAAACTGTTGCCGAGAAAGAACACATGCCGGTTGACAAGATGATGCAGCTCGTAGCAGAAGGTAAGGTTGCCATCTGTGCCAACAAACATCATACCTGTCTTGATCCGGAAGGTGTCGGAAGCATGCTCCGCACCAAGATCAATGTAAATCTCGGTGTATCCAGAGACTGCAAAGATTACAACATTGAAATGCAGAAGGTCATGAAAGCCGTAGATCTCGGTGCAGAAGCAATCATGGATCTTTCCAGTCACGGAAACACACAGCCATTCCGTCAGAAACTTACTCATGAATGTCCGGCAATGATCGGAACAGTTCCTGTCTATGACAGTGTCATTCATTATCAGAGAGACCTTTCTGAACTGACCGCAAAAGACTTTGTCGATGTTGTCAGACTTCATGCAGAAGATGGCGTTGACTTCGTTACTCTTCACTGTGGAATCACTCGCAAAACCATTGAGCAGATCAAGAAACATAAACGTAAAATGAACATTGTAAGCCGTGGAGGAAGCCTTGTATTTGCATGGATGAGCATGACTGGCGAAGAAAATCCATTCTACGAATACTTCGATGAGATCCTGGATATCTGCGAAGAGCATGACGTTACCATCTCACTCGGAGATGCCTGCCGTCCGGGCTGTCTGGCTGACGCTACTGATGTATGCCAGATTGAAGAGCTTGTCCGTCTTGGCGAGCTTACAAAACATGCATGGGATCACAATGTGCAGGTTATGGTCGAAGGACCGGGACATGTTCCGCTTGATCAAGTTGCAGCAAATATGAAAGTTCAGCAGACCATCTGCATGGGTGCTCCTTTCTATGTACTTGGACCTCTCGTTACCGATATCGCACCTGGATATGATCACATCACAGCCGCGATCGGTGGTGCAGTCGCTGCCATGAACGGCGCTGCTTTCCTCTGCTATGTAACACCGGCAGAGCATCTGGCACTTCCAAATGTCGATGACGTCAAAAATGGTATCATTGCTTCCAAGATCGCAGCTCATGCAGCGGACATTGCCAAAGGTATCCCGCATGCACGTGATATCGATGACAAGATGGCAGATGCCCGCCGCGTTCTGGACTGGGATGCACAGTTTGAATGTGCACTTGATCCTGTAACTGCAAAAGCAATCCGTGATGACCGTCTTCCGGAAGATGATCACAGTGATACCTGCAGTATGTGCGGTAAATTCTGTGCTGTTCGAAGCATGAACAAAGCTCTTGCCGGAGAACATATCGATATTCTGTAATTTTATTTACTTCATCTGATTTCGCATCCGGCTGTACACCCAGCCAGCTGCCAGAAGAGAACCGGAGATCACCAGAAGCCACAACACAGGTTTCATGGGGTCTCCGGTTTTTGGATGTGTAGAAGCTGCCTTTCCCTTTGTTTCCGTATGCTGTGTGTTCTCATTTTCCTCCGGCACTTCTGTCGGTACCTCTGCCTCCCTGAATACCTGAATTTCAGCTTTGGATCTTTCCGTTCTCTCTCCTGTTTCTGCTGTTGTTACAGTTACCTCATTTATAAGCTTCTGATCATCTATATCCTCCGGAAGAGTCACTATTGCCAGAAGTCCCACGGAATATCCCGGGTCGATCTTTTCAATTCTTGCTTTTGTCCTGTCTTTGTTCAAAGTAAGTCCCTCTCCTTCCAGAAATTTTACAGGGACATTTTTAAGCCGGAACTTTTCTGTTGTGACTACTGAATGCAGAGTTCTCTCTCCTGTATTTTGTATGCATATCTGAAAAACAATCTCATCTCCCGGTACAGCCCTTGTCCTGTCGGCCGTCTTTGTAACCCGGAAGTCTGCCTTTAATGGCAGGATTTCTGTTTCTCTGCTTTCTTCCACGGACAAAATCTGTTTTTCCCCATTTTGCTCGTACTCTGCTTTTCCCTCTATATTCAAGCTGAGTTTTCCTGACTGTGCTTCAGGGATCTGTACAGACAGATACACTTCTTTCTGCATTCCTGTCTCCAGAAAATCCAGTTTCAGTGTTTCTTCCTGTACCACTGCCCCTTCTGCCTTCTCCCAGATTCCTTTAAGCAATTTTTCAGAAAAAGATGCGCCAAGATGGATGTTATAAAGTGTACAGTTTCCTGTATTTTCTATTTTCACTGTATAAAGCAGTTCTTTTCCTGCCTTAATCTGCTCCTGTTCCGGATTTATCCACATCTTACAGCCTGGCAGAACGATACTTTCCTCCTGATCCAGAAAATCCGGTGTCTCTGTCACATCTGGATTTACGGAATCATCCTTCTCCTCCGACACTGCCGGAGTTTCTTCCGTTTCTTCAGTTTCCTGTAATTCCTCTTCTTCTGCGGTTTCCAAAAGTACGCTTGCTTCCGGCAGTTCTACTTCATCTGATCCTGAAATTTCCTCATCTTTTATTTCAAAATCTTCTGAACTATTTCCTGTGCCCTGCTCTTCATCCTGAACGGCTGTTGCTTCATATCCATAATTTCCTGCTTCTGCACCCTGGATCCTGTTTCCACTTCCAATCAGAAGAGAGCATACTGTGGCCAACACCACACCTGTCGTTTTCCATATTCTATTTTTCATAAAAAACACACTCCTTTTTTATATTCATGCCAAAACACCTCGCGGAACAGTGTCTGCTGAATAGTTACCTTTTATCGTTCATATTCAGGAATATGTTCATACAGACATAGGCATCTCTCCTTTCTGCACGATTCAAAAATGGGATAAGTTCGTCGAATGACGATTAGAAAATCTCAAAAGGAATCCCCCAGAAATGAGATTCCGATTTAATGAATGTAGCATGTTTCCGGCAAATATACAAGATTATCCTGCAATTATAAAATTTATTTAAGATTTCTTTATAAAATTTCGTTTTCTTTTAGAATCCGTACACAGTTTGCACACATTTATTTCTTATAATATGTCTTGGATAGATGAATAACCACTCTCTATCTCCCCCCTCAAAAAGTTAAGGAAAGCCGCCTAATTCAGGCGGCTTTCCTTATTCCCAAAACATACCTTCTTTTTAGTTCTTACTATTTGCCTCCGGTATTTTGGGCAAAATGTATTCCAAATACCTTTGGACATTCCATCTTTTTATTGCAATTCAACAGGCATTCTTTTATAATAAAACCAAAACCCAAAAGAAACGAGGAATCCATATGAGCGAAAAAACCGTAGTTGTTGCTCTTGGTCATAAAGCCCTTGGCACAACACTTCCAGAACAGAAACTTGCTACTAAAGAAACCGCGAAAGTGATCGCTGATCTTGTCGAAGAGGGAACCCGTGTTGTCATCTCTCACAGCAACGGTCCGCAGGTCGGCATGATCCACACAGCAATGAACGAATTCGGTAAAGCACACCCGGATTTCACCTTTGCTCCAATGTCTGTCTGCTCTGCCATGAGCCAAGGATATATTGGTTATGACCTTCAGAACGCAATCCGTGCCGAACTGATTTCCAGAGGTATTTATAAACCAGTTGCCACTGTTCTGACTCAGGTTGTCATTGATCCATACGATGATGCCTTTGGCGAACCGGAGAAGATCATCGGACGTGTTCTCACCGCAGACGAGGCAGAAGCAGAGGAAGACAAGGGAAATTTCGTTACTGAAACTGCACCTGGCGAATATCGCCGTATCCTTGCAGCTCCGAAACCACAGCGTATCGTTGAGATTGAAACTGTACGTGCACTTGCAAATGCAGAACAGATCGTAATTGCAGCAGGCGGCGGCGGAATTCCTGTTATGGAGCAGGGCATCGATCTTCACGGTGCAAGCGCCATCATTGAAAAGGATCTTGCAAGCGGTCTTCTTGCCGAAGAGCTGAATGCGGATACTCTTCTGATCCTCACCAGCGTCGAAAAAGTCAGCCTCAACAAGGACACTGACAAAGAAACTTATCTCGGTACTATCTCTGCCGAAGAAGCTCAGACATACATGAATGAAGGACAGTTCGCCGCAGGTTCCATGCTTCCTAAGATCCAGGCAGGACTCTCTTTCATAAGCAAAGGCGAAAACCGCCGTGCTATCATTACTGATATCGCACATGCCAAAGACGGTTACAGAGAAAAAACAGGAACCATCATTAAGTAATTTCCCTATAAACCGAATCAGTTCAGAACGCTGCCCTGTATTGCCCATACATGCAGCGTTCTTTTTTGACACCGATTGTATTTTTCTGTCATTTCATATATAATAGAAATACTGAACGAATTTTTTCTCAAATTCGATATTTTTTCGTAGAAATGGAGTAGCAAAATGGAACTAAAAAACAGAACGTTATCTAATTTTGCAGAACTGGTCCGTACCGGCGAATGCAAAAACTATCGCGGCAGACTCAAAGTCGGTGTTGACCTCGGTACTGCCAATACTGTCCTTGCAGTTGTGGATACCAACAACCGTCCCATCGCAGGAGTTTCTGCTCCTTCCCACGCTATCCGTGACGGTGTAATCGTTAATTATTATGAGTCTGTCCAGCTTGTAACTAAACTGAAAGAGCAGCTCGAAGAAAAACTCGGAACAGAACTGCTCTATGCTGCCGCTGCAATCCCTCCGGGAGTTTCTGAAGGCAGCATCAAGAGTATCGGCTATGTCCTTGAGGGAGCCGGTTTTGAAGTAACGAATATCGTGGACGAGCCTACTGCTGCTTCTGCCATCCTCAAGATTACTGATGGTGCTGTTGTCGATGTCGGCGGTGGTACTACCGGTATCAGTATTCTCAAAGACGGCAAAGTCATCTACACGGACGATGAGGCAACCGGTGGAAGTCACATGACCATGACTGTTGCCGGTCATTATAAGATTCCTTATGAAGAAGCTGAGGTACTCAAAACCACTCCTGAAAAAGAAGATGAAATTTTTCCTGTTATCAAGGCAACCATCGAAAAAATGGCAACTATCACCGAACGGTTTCTCAAGGGTTATGAAGTTCCTGCTGTTTATGTCGTAGGCGGTTCTGCAAGCTTCAAAGAATTCACCACAGTATTTGAAAAAAAACTCAGGCTTCCTGTTTACCGTCCGGTCCATCCTCTTCTTGTAACTCCTCTCGGCATCGCTTACAACTGCATACTGCCGCCTGTATCACCAAAGAAAAACTGATCAGAAGATTCATTATTATCTATTACACAAAAAACAGTACAGACACAACCATTGGTCATGTCTGTACTGTTTTTGTATGATCTTAACTGCTCAGCACCCTCACAGTTACCTATAAATTTTACATGGATTTTCGTTCAGCGATCTCTGCCATCTTCGCTTCATTCAGTCGTGTATCACCATGTACACGGCTGTAAGAAAGATATCCGTTCATACGGTCGATTTTGGTCAGATTACGTGATCCGCATACCGGGCACACATCCATTTCCAGTTCCTGATGCCCGCAGTCATCACAATATGCCAGAGAAAGATTTACTCCCTCATAGTAGCCCAGATTCATTGCTCTGCGGATCAGAGTACGAATGGCTTCTTTATTATATCCGATAGGATAGCGCACATACTGGATCTTGCCTCCATTGCAGAGTTCCCAGAAACGCCCTTCCAGATCCTGCTTCTCGATCGGAGTCACATCCTCTGTAACATGACAGTGAAAACTGTTGCTTACATACGGTCTGTCAGAAACGCCCTCGACGATTCCATACATCTTACGGAACTGCTCAACCTGGAGTCCACAGAGACTTTCTGCCGGTGTTCCATAAATCGCATAAAGGTATCCGTCCTCCTGCTTAAACTGATTTACCTTATCGTTGATATACTTCAGAACTTCCAGTGCGAACTGTCCGTCCTCGCGGATTGACTTGCCATTGTAAAGTTCCTGCAGTTCATTCAATGCAGTAATTCCAAAGGAAGCTGTCATTGGTTTCAAAATCTTGCCGATTTTTTCATTTGGTTTAAGATGTCCGCCATAGAATCCGCCTTCGCAGTAAGCAAGCGGATTGGTGGATGCTCTCATCTGTCCCAGATATTCGTAGGTACGAATGTGGAGATTTCGGATCATCTGCAGATAAAAATCAAGAACCTCATAGAAATCTCTGCTCTCTGCCCTTGCTTTTGCCAGGATCATCGGAAGATGAAGACTGACTGCACCAATATTGAATCGTCCCACAAATACCGGTGTATCCTTCTCATCAGCCGGATACATGCCGCCCCTCTCGTACCACGGACTTAAGAAGGCACGGCATCCCATAGGACTTATGACCTTGCCATACTGCTTGTACATGCTGGCAATATAACCCTTACCGGTCAGGGAAAGCCAGTCCGGATACATTGTCTTTGAAGAACAGTCCACACCTTCTTCAAAAATATCCTCACATGGTTTGCCCGGACCATGAAGGTTTTCATCATACAGAAATACGATCTTAGGGAAGAGCACCGGTTTCTTGTGTCCGGCCTTGCCCTGTCCTCCCTTGTGCACTTCCAGAAGAGAAATGTTGCACATCTTCTCAAACTGTCCTGTGCCAAGTCCAAGTGTCACTGTCACAAACGGATAATCACCTCTGGATGAACCCACGGTATTTAACTTATATTCAATTCCCTGCCATCCCTGGTCAAAATCTCTTCTTACTTTATCCAGTGCGTACTCAACAGCCTTCTCTTCTCTGCCTGTCCAGTTCTCATCTGAATATTTCATAAATTCACTGATATATTTATCATAACTTTTCTGTGCATACGGTCCGAGGATCTTGTCTACCTCCGGTACTGTAAATCCACCATACTGCTGTGCTGCAGTACTCAGAATAATATCACCCATGACATCAAACGCTGTATCCAATGTCTTCGGCTCATTGTACCAGACATTTCCCATCTCAAAACCGCCTTTAAGAACTGCACCGACATCAAACAGACAGCAGTTCATCGTATCCAGTCTGGCAGACTGATCATGGATATAAATGTACCCGTCCTTACATGCCTGAAGTTCATTACGGTTCATAAAAAATTTACGATATAATTCTTTGTTCAGCTCATTAAAGATCAGACTTCTCTTGGTCGCTACCAGTGCACTGTCTGTATTTGCATTGCTCTTATCGCCGATATAGCGGATCGCCTGACTCTTGGTATAAACGTCATCCATCATATGAATAAAATCCAGCTTATAGTTGCGGTAATCACGATAACTCTTGGCAACCGCCGGATTCACACGCTCCAGTGCACCCTCGACAATATTATGCATCTCCTGGATCTCAATCTCATTCTTCCCCAGAGAGTCTGCATGCTCCTGAGCGAACTGACAGATAAATTCCTTCTCTTCATCTGAAAATGTATAAAGAATACGTGCGGCAGATTTGTTTACCGCCTTAACAATCTTCTGAGGATCAAATTCTTCTCTTGTACCATCTTTTTTGATTACATAGATCATATTCTTTGTCTCTCCTGTTTGCTGCAATTTTAAGGCCTTTCAGAGCTGTTCTGCCGCTTCACAGCTGCAACCTACCAGTCCGTCAGCCTTCCCCATATATAGTGTTACTTATGAGAGTATACCACAACATCATGTGAAGTTAAAGGGGAAATTTCATTTTTTATTGTCTGAAATTTTCCCTTGTTTTTGTTATGTTTGTAACTGTTCAGTACCCTCACAGTCACGAGTCAAAATGCATTCCAAATCACCTTCGGTGATGGTATTTTGCCTTGTATGTGAAACACTCCCTCTCGCAGAACAGATCCTCTGACGACAGTAACATATATTTTAATCTCATTTCAAAAATAATGCAAGGTTAAAATTGCAATACATAAATTTTCTTGTTATAATAAAAAATATTCGACTGTTCCGTAGCTCACTGTTACAAGTCAATATTTATTATACAATTCACTTATAAAGTTTTAGGAGGAATTCCAATGGATCAGATTAAAATACCTGTCGGTTATCATTCAGATCTCAATCTACATGATACACAGGTTGCAATTAAAACTGTAAAAGACTTTTTTCAGCAGACACTGGCTCAGAAATTAAATCTTCTCCGTGTTTCTGCTCCGGTTTTTGTATCACCATCTTCCGGTCTTAACGATAACCTGAATGGTGTAGAACGTCCTGTAAGCTTCGACATCAAAGGACAGGAAGAAAATGCCGAGATCGTACACTCTCTTGCCAAATGGAAACGCTACGCCCTTAAGAAATACGGCTTTGCTCACGGCGAGGGACTCTATACAGATATGATCGCTATCCGCCGTGATGAAGATCTCGATAATATCCACTCTGTTTATGTAGACCAGTGGGACTGGGAAAAAATCATCTCCAAAGAAGAGCGTACCATGGAAACGCTGATCAACACAGTTCGTTCCATCTACAGTGTTCTTCGCAAAACGGAGAAATATATGGCTGTTCAGTATGACTATATCGAAGAGATCCTGCCAAAGGAAATTGCTTTTGTTTCCACTCAGGAACTTGTTGATATGTATCCGGATCTTACACCAAAAGAACGGGAATACAAGATTGTCAAAGAAAAGGGTGCGGTCTTCCTCATGCAGGTAGGTAAGGTTTTATCTAACGGAGAGCGACATGACGGACGTGCCCCGGACTATGATGACTGGGAACTGAACGGAGATATCCTTGTATATTATCCTGTACTCGACATTGCTCTGGAGCTCTCTTCCATGGGTATCCGTGTTGACGAGGACTCTCTTGATTCCCAGCTTACAGAAGCAGGCTGCGATGACCGAAGAGAACTTCCATTCCAGAAGGCGATCTTTAATCAGGAGCTTCCATACACCATCGGCGGTGGTATCGGTCAGTCCCGAATCTGTATGTTCTTCCTGCGAAAAGCTCATATCGGTGAAGTACATGTTTCTATCTGGCCGGATTCTATTCAGAAAGCTGCTGAAGAAGGCGGAGTAAATCTGCTGTAAAATTTTCTTATTTTTTTAGTTTTATAGTTATTTTTCACCAATTTTTAATATTTAAACAATTGACATTCTGTACCCTACATACTATCATAATACTGTTCACAGCAGTCTGCTGCCTGTGAACAGCTACATAATTATAACAGCATCTGAATCAATGTTCAGATACACATATGATTAAAGAAAGACAGAGGTACTGACTGTGAATATTTTGTTTTTTTTAACACCCAAAAGTGATGTTGCTTATATATTTGAAGATGAGACACTTCGCCAGACAGTTGAGAAGATGGAACACCGCAAGTTCTCCTGTATCCCGATCCTCAATAAGGAGGGGAAATACACCGGCACCATATCTGAAGGTGATCTTCTGTGGGGTATTAAGCGTCTCAACATCAATATCACCGATCTGAAAGAAATGGAAGATGTTTCCATCATGGCAATCCCCCGCCGGGCTACCTATAAGCCGGTTCATGCGGATGCCGACATGGAGGATCTCCTGGATCGTGCCATCAACCAGAACTATGTTCCGGTCATAGATGACAAAGGGTCTTTTATCGGCATTATCACCCGTAAAGAAATCATCAAATACTGTTACAAGGAAATGAAAAAACTGAGTGCTCCCCGCACATAAAAAAAACCGGCTCCATCAGGGTAGCAGCGCATAAGACAGGTTTATAAGGTTTAGAGAGAACAGCGTGGCGGAAGTCACGCTGTTCTACTTTTCATACGGCGGAATAGTCGTCAGGTGTTCGCCGGATTCTCCCTTGATCCGGAGTGAGGTACGCACTTTCTTGCTGCCGTCCCGAACGTAGTATTCGTTGATAATGTTGACGAACGGGACGAACTCATTGTCTTGCTGGTTAGCGCTGTCCACACCGCTGTTGACGGCAATGAACCGCACGTTATTCTGTGGGAATGTGATCTCGGTATACCTCCCAACTTCCAGATAATTTCGACCGATGCGGCTCATGTCCTTCGTGATGACCGTACCGATCTTTTCGTCTTCCACCAGCGCCATCATTCGCTGCCAATCCGGTCTTTGAAAGTTCGCGCCCGTGTAACCGTCATCCACAAAGAACTCCGTATTGCGGAAGCTGTGTTCCTTTGCATATCGGCTGAGATAGGCTTTTTGATTCACAATGCTGTTACTGTCGCCCTAAGATTCGTCGTCACGGGACAAGCGGCAATACAGCGCGGTAATTTTGTCAGACTGCTTCATAGTAGATTCCTCCATCATCTGAGGACAGTCTGCCAAGACAAGGTTGCTGTTGGTCACGATCACACACTCCCCTCGGAGTCGATCAGCTTCACCGCCTTTTCGGTAAGGGTGTGCTTTCCGTCAAAGCTGGCAGTAAAGCGGTAGATGGTGTTTCCTTCTTTCAGGCGTACCGTGATCTGCGGTAACTCCTGCCAAAGAGGAACGGGGACACTGCGGCTGTCGTCCGATTCCACTTGGACGTTACGTTTCTTGTTATCCATTTGCACCTTCCTTTTTATTCAGATTTCCGGGCAGTGTCGCATGAATCTCCCGGAGCAAAGTGCGTGATATGACCTATGGTTATTCAGTATATCACAGCAAGTGTAGCTACACTTGCGAAAAACAGAGCGTTCCGGCTGACCGCCGAAACGCCCTGTTTCCATTTTTGGGATCGTCACAAGCCCTTATGTTCGTGAAAAATTACGAAAGCTCACCAGCTATACTCTGATAACTGGAATGTGTAGGATTCGCCAGGAGTAATGTCATAGATCACAACAGAGTCATCCTTGAATTTATCTCCGGCGCTCAGAGAAGATAGGTATATATTGCCGGAGTCTACCAGATAACCCGCACTGTCATACAGCTTATAACTAATCATATCATACCCGGAATCACTGCTCCCGCTCTTCTTTTCTCCGGCAATCGTAATGGTCAGATGCGGGGAATAGTCTTTGTCAAACTTAAATTCGGCTCCTTGAATTTGGATCACGGATGCCGTACTCCCCATGAAGTTCTTCACCTTCAGATCCAGCGGAAATGAATCAAACGTCACTTGAACATCTTCAATAGGCAGGCAATACAGAGCATCGCAGTTTGCTTCGTCAAACTGAACTGCGTTTTCCTTGTACACGGTGAAATAAACCTTCCCGCTTGCGGACGTTCCGGCTTTGATCTCAGCGGCAGGGATTCTCACATTGGCAAGATACTGCTCTCCGGCAGCTTGGCTGGTATAGTAGCTGAAATCATCAGTAGAAACGGACTTTGTACCAGTATAGACCTCTTCATCCGCATCATTTACGATTCGAATACCCACATCGACATCGGCTGACAGGGACTTATCATTTTTATCAGCCAAGCCAAAGAAAAGGCTGTAATCACTTGTCCCCTCGTTATACTGGAAAGACCAGCTTTTCAGTGTTTCAACACGGGATGCCGACGATCCGCACCCACTCAGCAACAATGCAACTACAAGTCCCCACATAAGAAAGAATCGTTTCAGTTCTGCGTCTCCTTATCTGTCTGTGCCTTTATTGCACGGAACATTTCTTGTTTGAGCAAACGCTTTTTCTTTGGATCCATTGTGCAGTAATTGCAATTGCACTGCTCGCTTAGAAAGCAAGTCTCGCAGATAAGCTGTTCAACTTCCTGCATAATCAGTTCATCATCTCTGGGAAGTTCGTAGGCTTCGATCTTTTGGATGCCTGTCGGGTTACGCAGTCCGTAGTCAATCAGTTTTCCATTTCCGGTTTTTACATAGCGGTAGACCTCGGCGTAGAACGAAACACTGTCACCAACGGCGCACTCTTCAAAGCCTGATTTCTCCATCCAGACGTGATCCTCTTTTCCGTCAAACATTGTCCCATCGGTGTACATTCCACTAATGAAGATCCGCTTGAAGCAAATATGTTTTGGCTTAATCTTCTCAATCTGTCCTTTGAAATGAGACATAACCGCACTGAAAAAGCAGTCAGAAAAGTACGGACGGTGTTTCTTACCCAACGATGCGAATTGAACGTCGAGATAATCATTGTAGGAAAATTTCTCCGCTCCAACAACATTACGCTGGGACGCTGGGTCAAAAAGAATGATTCCGCCTTCGTCTAATACGCAATCCTTTTCTCCATAGTAGATTGCCAAAAGCGATTCTTCACCTGGATACTTGGCAATCAGAGCAGCGGCTTTTTTGAGCCGCTCCTGCCGCTTTTGCCTTTCGCAGCGTTCGCACTCATACTGCTCCGCAAGGATGCGATCCTCTATGTGTCTGCTTGCGTCTTTTGTCAGCAATGGAGATAAATGTTCAACGCAATCGTAATCGCCATTTTCCATGCGTGTTTTGAAGCGGACAAGAACTTCTTTAAGTTCCTCAGTGGTCAGATACCTTGCCTTGCTAATAGAACAGCTATGGTAACAACCCGTGTTTATGTTGCCATGCCCATCGCCGTACATAATGGCGGTATTCCATGGGCAAAAATAATGCTCCTTCTGGATGAGCCTTCCTCGCTTCAAGCCCTCCTCAAATTCCGGAAAGACCGCTGGATTGCCACAGCCTTCGTGATCCTCCACCCAAAATCCGGAAGGACCCTTGTCCGCGTGACTGATCATCACATTGATTGCATCGACTGTAGCCTTTTTCATTTGTTTGTTATTCATAACCCAAACCTCCGTTAATAAGTGCCGCCAGACAGCGACCTGACATGTTAACGTGGTCTTTTAGAGTATTTATAAAAATTATAGCATGTTTCTTTGTGCTTGTCTATCCTACTTGCTCGGCAGGACAGGCAAAAACAGTTTTCAAATTCAGAGGTTTCTATCGCTGTAAATGATGTGCTGCTTATGGAAAGGGATTCCACTGTTCATTGGATGGTGAACAACTAATTGTAACCATGCAATAGCGAACGGAACGGTGAGCGCAGTACACGGATTGCAGAAGCGCGGAATAATGGACAAAATTATCGTTTCAGCAAACTTCTTCCCTATCCTCCCAAGGATTGGTTTAAGTGAGGGATTTTTGACTACTTTTCTGAAAGATGACATCTCAGAAGTACCCTTATGAAACAGGTTGGTAATCGGCATTTAACTGACGTATGAGCTGTACTTGTGCAAGGGCATGGACACATTATTGCCCCTGATTTTTATGTTGCTCACAGGTAAGCTAATTCCGGATTATCGACCTTAACTCGTACAAAATCTGTCCCATCCATCTACCATCAACAAAGGCAACTGCAAAAGCAAAGGGGCATGTGCCTTAATGACACATACCCCTTTTGTCAGCAACCCTTGTCCGGCAACTGCCATAGTATTTGTTTTTCAAAACCTGTTTTATGGACAGCTACCCCAGGAGCCGTTTTTTTATATCAGTCCGGAATTACCGGTACTGCATCTGCCGGAATCGGGCATACATAACCGGATTTTGTACGTTTTTCAAACTCTGCTCTGGCCTCATCCAGAATCGACGTATCCTCAAGAATATCAATCGCAGCCGCTGCAAGAACTTTTCCCGCATGAACTGCCGCTTTATGTCCGATTTCTGAACCATCACAGGAGACATTCTGCCAGCTGTGTCCCGGGCATCCGTTTGGCCATGCTGCCACATGGATCTGTGCTGTCGGAGTCAGCCAGCTTACATCACCGACATCTGTAGAACCAGCCTGGAATGCATCCTTCTGATACAGAGGTGCAAGAAATCCATTCATAGCATGTCCATATGCTTTCTGCATCTTCTCAACTTCTTCTCTTGCATCCTCATCATTTTCTGCTGCAACCCCGGGAACTGCACTGTGATCATAAGTGTCTGCCAGTGTATCTGCAAAGGCATTTTCTTCTTCTGTATACTCCGGAACTCCAAGTTCCTGGAAATTTCTGTAGAGAACCCTCTCCAGAGCAAAATTACTCACGGTATCCGCAAGTCCGTCAATAAACTTTCTCTCATAAGTAGTCTCTGTCATCAGAGCTGCACCCTCTGCGATCTTGTCCACACGTTTCTGAAGTTCTACCGCCTCAGCCACATGATTGGATCGTACCATATAAAGAACACTCGCGCGAGGCTGTACAACATTCGGACTGCAGCCGCCTGCGTCTGTGATCGCATAGTGGATTCTCGCCTTGTCGCTCATATGCTCTCTCAAAAACTGTACTCCAATGTTCATAAGCTCCACTGCGTCCAGTGCACTGCGTCCCATCTCCGGTGCACCTGCCGCATGAGAAGCAGTTCCGGTAAACTTGTACTGTACCTGGATACAGGAATTAGAAGATCCTGTTGCCACCTCATTGACATCCTCCGGATGCCAGGTAAGTGCCACATCCAGCTTTTTCCATACACCATCTCTTGCCATAAATGCTTTTGCGGCACCACCCTCTTCTCCCGGACAGCCATAGAAGAGTACCGTACCGGAAATGTCGTTTTTCTCAAGATAGGCTTTGATTCCAAGGACAGCGGCAAAGGCTCCTGCACCAAGAAGGTTGTGTCCACATCCATGACCATTTCCGCCTGCACAGCGTTCTTTTCGCTCGGTCAGACCGGCCTCCTGAGAAAGTCCGGAAAGTGCATCATATTCCGCCAGAACTCCAATATATGGACGTCCATGACCATAAGATGCGGTAAATGCTGTCTCAATACCTGCTGTTCCACGCTCTACTTCAAAGCCTTCCGCTTCCAGTGCATCACAATAGGTTTTTGCTGACTTGAATTCCTGAAGGGAAAGTTCCGCAAATTCCCATACTTTATCTGCAATCTCAATGACCAGATCTCTTTTTTCTTCAATTGTCTGCAGTGCAGACTGTTTTTCTGCTGTCATAATCTACCTCTTTCTGTAAAGTGCAAAAAGGCAACCAGAATTTTCGTAGCTGTTCACAGCAACGAATTTTCTGATTACCCTTTTCACTGATTCATAACTGCTCAGTATCTTCCATAAATATTACAGTACCTTGGACAGGAATTCCTGAAGACGTGGATTGGTCGGATTCTCAAAAATATCTGCCGGTGTTCCATCTTCAAGCAGTTTTCCATCTGCCATAAAAAGTACACGGTTTCCGACTTCTCTCGCAAATCCCATCTCATGAGTTACCACCACCATGGTCATTCCTTCTTTTGCGAGTTCTTTCATAACATCCAGAACCTCTCCTACCATCTCCGGGTCAAGTGCCGATGTTGGCTCATCAAAAAGCATGACATCAGGTTCCATAGCAAGCGCTCTCACGATCGCAACACGCTGTTTCTGTCCACCGGAGAGCTGGATCGGATACGCATTCGCACGGTCAGCAAGTCCTACACGTTCAAGAAGCTCCAGAGCCTTTTTCTCTGCATCTGCTTTGGAAACTCCCTTGACCTTCATCGGTGCAAGTGTCATATTATCAAGAATCGTCATGTGCGGAAACAGATTAAAATGCTGGAACACCATTCCCATCTTCTGTCTGAGGGCATCGATATCCAGTTTGACCTTCTTGCCGGAAGCATCCTTGTATCTCTTCTTGGTAATATCCACGCCATTGAAGATGATCTCTCCATCTGTCGGTTCTTCCAGAAGGTTCAGACTGCGAAGGAAAGTGGATTTACCGGAACCGGAAGGTCCGATGACTACCATAACATCGCCTTTGTTAATATTCACAGTCACATCATCCAGTGCTTTGATCGCACCTCTGTGATAATGTTTCTTAAGGTTTTTTACCTGGATCATACTATCGTTTGTCGCCATGGCTCATTCTCCTTTCGAAATATGCGATCAGTTTGGAGGTCGGGAAGCACAGGCAGAAATAGATCGCTGTTGCAACCAGCAGAGGCTCAATGATGATAAAGGTTGCACCCTTCACTGCGTTTACAGCAGACATAATATCCTGTACACCGATGGTATAAGTAATCGCAGACTCCTTGATGATAACAACAAATTCATTTGCGATTGCCGGAAGGATATTTTTGAGAGCCTGCGGAAGGATAATGTAACGCAGGTTCATAGTCTGGGAAAGTCCCAGAGAACGTGCTGCCTCTGTCTGTCCCTGATCAATGGACTGGATACCGGCACGGATGATCTCACAGAGATACGCACCGGAGTTCATGCCAAGTGCTACTACACCAGGGAAAAATCTGTTAAATTTAATGAATCCAAACATCTGGAAGGATGGCAGATCGATCATTCCAAAAACCCCATAATAAATGATGAAGATCTGTACAAGCACAGGAGTGGATCGAAGGATCTCAACATATGCTGTTGCGATAAAAGAAAGAGGATTAAATTTTGACAGCCATACCAGCGGTCCTCCCTCTCTCAGATGTCCGTTTCGCTTCACTGCAAGGCCACGGAACGGACGAATGTTCGACATACGCATCAGTGCCAGAAGCAGGGCGAGTACGAAACCGATCGCTACTGTAAAAAGAGACAGCAGTACAGTTACCAGAAGTCCCTGTCTGAACAGCTGTGCATAGGGAGCAATTTTCCCGAAATTTGATAATTTAATAAAACTGTCCATAAAAACTCCTTTCATTATATAGTAGTATTTTCAGCAAAATTCCTCCCCATGTATTCTGGGGAGGAATCTGTCAGCTATTATCTTGTATTTCCTGTAAAGTAAATCTGATTATTCAGCATCTGTTTCCGGAACAGCACCATTATCATCCAGTGTTCCTTCATATGTCTGACCTGCTGCAAGCTCTGTAGCATCTGCAACAAATTTGTCCAGGGAACCATCTTCCTTGGCGGATTTGATTGCCTCATTGACTGCCTTCAGAAGAGCCTCATTTCCCTTGGCAACACCGATGGAAGAACCGGTTGCCTCATATGGTACGTCACATACGATCTCGAGATCCGGGTAGTTCTCTTTGTAGCTCTCTGCAACAGCTGTTTCGATAAATGCTCCGTCCATCTTGCCAGTCAGAAGTTCTGTGATAAGATCTGTAACCTTCGGAAGAGATACGATATCAGCATCCGGAGCATTCTCGTTTGCAAGAGTCAGCTGGATAGAACCTGTCTGTGCTCCGATAGAATAATCTGCGTTGTTTGCATCTTCCAGAGTCTTGAATTTGTCTGCTTTATCCTTAACTGTTACAAAAGACTGTCCACCCTCATAATAGATGTCAGAAAAGTCCATTGCATCCTCACGAGCCGGATCCGGTGAAAGACCAGCCATACCAAGGTCTACGTTCTTCTGAGACAGTTCGCTTAATACACCGTCAAAGTCCATCGGAATTACTTCCAGTTCCAGTCCCATCTTGTCTGCAATATATTTTGCCAGATCCATGTCGAATCCTGCCAGTGACGGATTACCATCCTCGTCGATAGAATAGAATTCATACGGTGCAAAATCCGGGCTTGTTGCTACTGTAAGCTTGCCATCTGTAACGGTCTCAACCTCATCTGCTGCAAATGTCGGTACTGCCATAGAAACTGCCATAACTGCGCCAAGTGCCAGTGCTGTAATTTTCTTTAAGTTCATTTTCTTCTCCTCCTCGTTCTGCTTCGAGAATATTTATGCATGAATTTGCATATTTCCTCTTCGTTTTACTTATTGTAACACACTATTTCAAAATTACAAGCACTACTTTCATTAATAAACACACAAAATTTCCGTCATATTTGTCAGTTCCTTTGTAAAAACACCTAAATCCGGATGGATATCCCTGTATTACACTTGAATATACTCATATATTTTTTTATAATAAATAAATACTTTTGTTTTCTAAATTTTTATGCATTTTACACATAAAAGGAGGCTGTGCTATGGGAATGAATCAGACACCCACCTCAGAACGGGTACATATCAGTTTTTTCGGAAAAAGAAATGCAGGTAAATCCAGTGTCATCAATGCTGTGACCGGTCAGGATCTCTCCATCGTTTCTTCCGTCATGGGAACCACGACGGATCCTGTATACAAGACAATGGAACTTCTTCCTCTCGGACCTGTAATGATCATTGATACTCCCGGTATTGATGATAAAGGAGAACTTGGTGCGCTTCGTGTCCGCAAAAGCTATCAGGTTCTGAATAAAACCGATATCGCCATTCTGGTCATAGACAGTACAATCAGCAAAACAGAAGAAGAGTTCGCCCTGATCCATCGTTTCCATAAGAAAAAAATTCCATATCTGGTCGTTTATAACAAGATCGATCTGCTTTCAAACGAAGAGATCAAAGATCTGGCTATGTCTGTCCGTCCCGGCGAAGTTCTGGTCAGTGCTTCCTCAAATATGAATATCTATGAACTGCAAGAAAAAATCGCCTCTCTCAAGCCAGAAGATACGCACAAATATCCTCTGATCCAGGATCTGATCGAGCCTCTGGATCTGGTGATCCTTGTTGTCCCGATCGACAAGGCCGCGCCAAAAGGCCGTCTGATCCTGCCGCAACAGCAGACGATCCGCGACATCCTGGAGAGGGGTGCGCTTTCTCTTGTTGTACGTGATACCGAACTTAAAGATACTCTGGAACATTTCCGTGCCCAGGGGATCAGGCCACGGCTCGTAGTCACCGACAGCCAGGCATTTGCACGCGTTTCCAGAGATACCCCTGAAGATATTACCCTGACTTCATTTTCTATTCTCTTTGCGAGATATAAGGGAGAACTTGAGACACAGTTAAAGGGAGTTTCTTCACTTTCTTCTCTTGAAGACGGCGACCGTATTCTGATATCTGAGGGATGTACGCATCACCGTCAGTGCGGAGATATCGGAACCAGCAAGATTCCCGACTGGATTCGAAATTATACCGGCAAAAAACCAGTCTTTGAATTTACCTCCGGAACAGAATTCCCGGAAGATGTTTCTTCCTATAAAATGGTGGTTCATTGTGGTGGATGTATGCTGAATGAGAGGGAAATGAAATATCGTATTGCCTGCTGCCAGGATCAGGGAGTTCCCATCACCAACTATGGTATCCTGATCGCACAGGTCACAGGAATTCTAAAAAGAAGCCTTGGTCCTTTTCCAGAAATGCAGAAACTGCTTCCGTAGACTTATCGGCAAGAAATTTTAAGCGTTGTTCATAAGAATTTTGAGTTCTTTTTGGTAAATTTTCACAAAATCATAACATTTTTCCGCTATACTGTGGTTCTATGATACTGGAAAGTTTATCCAGCTTTTTACAAAAGATATTGTGTTACTGTTCACTCCGTTCGCAGTAACTTGGTCAAAATGCATTCCAAATCACCTTCGGTGATGGCATTTTGCCCCATATGTCTCGGGATTTTGCCATATTCATGGCAAAACACCTCGCGGGATATTACCTGTGAACAGTTACGATATTATAACTAATGGGGAGAATACTTTAATAACAGGAGGAAATTTATGAAATTTACAAAAATGCAAGGTATCGGCAATGATTATGTATACGTAAACTGCTTTAAGGAAACTGTCACCAATCCCTCTGAAGTAGCCAAATTTGTCAGTGACCGCCACTTCGGAATCGGATCTGACGGACTGATCCTGATCAAACCATCTGATGCTGCCGACTGTGAGATGGATATGTACAACCTTGACGGATCCCAGGGAGCCATGTGCGGAAACGGAATCCGCTGCGTTGCCAAATACGCTTATGATTACGGTATTGTCAACAAGACAAGCATCTCTGTTGCCACCAAAAGTGGTATCAAATATCTTGATCTGACCCTCGGTGATGACGGTAAGGTCGCTCTGGTCAAAGTAAACATGGGCTCACCGATTCTCACAGCAAACCAGATCCCGATCGTATCCGACAAGGAACAGGTCATCAATGAGCCATTGGATGTAGATGGCACTGCTTATCGTATCACAGGTGTTTCCATGGGAAATCCCCATGCGATCGTATATATGGATGATCTCGAAAACCTCGAAATCGAAAAAATTGGTCCGAAATTCGAAAACCATATTGCTTTCCCGGATCGTATCAATACAGAATTTGTCAGGGTCATTGACCGCCATACTCTTCAGATGCGCGTGTGGGAACGTGGTTCCGGTGAAACCCTCGCCTGTGGTACCGGTGCCTGCGCTGTGGCTGTAGCCTCCACCCTGAACGGACTCGTCGATGAGGGCAGGCCTGTCACCGTCAAGCTCCTCGGAGGCGATCTCCAGATCCTCTGGAACCGCCAGGAAAACCTTGTCTACATGACCGGACCGGCTACTACTGTTTTCGATGGAGAGATTGATCTTTCATTTCTTAGGTAATCTGTAACAAAAAAGCACTGAACTCATGACACTATCATGGGTTCAGTGCTTTTTCTTATTATTCTGGTAAAATTTAAAAGCTCAATAGAAATATCATTATTAATATCTCTTTCCACCACTCTTAATCTTGATTCTGCCAGCTCAAAATAGTTCCCATTACTTTTCTTGGCTGTGCCTTTATTTGAACATCAAATTTTAATGATGTTCTTGATATTTTTGAGTCTGCATTATGCAATCTCATAGAAATAATCCATTGATCAAAATAAACTTCTATAGTTGTTTTGCTCTTAGGTTTTACCCGTACTTCAACGATTTCTTCTGGCATAGTAATTGTTTGTACTGCTTGCTCATTCTTGTGACCATTATAGTCTCTCATAAGGCAACCATGCATATTATATGGATATACCTTTGTAGCACAAGAATGATCCTCTTTAATAAATTTATAAAAATCACGTGTTCCGAACATATATTCAAAAAATGTTTTTGTAAACAATCTTGCTCGTTCCTGCTCTTCTTCGCTTGCATTTTCATCTACCGTTCCCAAGCGTTTTATTTCTGTTGCATATAATTTTATAATAGGATAATAAATACTCTCTTTTTTATCTGCAACTTCTGACCATTTTTTATACTTATTCGCATATAAATCTATTAAATCAAATACTTTATTCATTTCACAAATGAACTGCCTACTACATTCAAATTGCCCATTCGTCCAAGCCTTCGCAAAATCTGGATTCTCTGTTATTCTTGGATGTTTCACTGCTTCATGATTATTTTTACAGCTAATCCCTATATCAATAATTTCTATTTTTCGATTCTCATCTTCAAATATCTTTAAATCAATATCTCTTACATCACCTTTACTTCCTGCTTGATCGGGCATAGCTCTTAAAATTCCATATAATTCTTCTTTTGATGTTAAAATCGGCTCTACACTTCTCAAATATCGAGCAGCAACTCGAGCTGCACGGTCATAATCATTAGGAGTTTCTTCTACTTGTATAAAATCTATTTCATTGTCATCTTCTTCAACTTCTTCATTAAGGTCACTAATAAGCTGATATGCTCGTTCTATATTTTTATAATATTTGTCCCTGTGTAGCTTTAAATTTGAAGCCTTCCATCCATGCTCTATCAACTCTTGATATATACCAATCAATGTAGCATATTCAAAAGCTTTTCCACTTATTACTGTATTTGTAATTCTTTTATCTGCCGAGCTTCCTTTTATCTCTGCTTCTGGATTTTCCATATTTAAAAAAGGACTTAAATCCTCTGTCATTAAAATTCTATTTACCTCTGTTGCTATCGCTTCTGCTAATTTTACAGGTACCGCATTTCCAATCTGTCTATACTTGCTCTCTAAATCACCACAAAATTCCATTTCCCTTGGAAAAGTTTGTATCGCCGCAGCCTCTCTATAACTTAATCTTCTATATTTTCCAATAAATTCAAATTTATCTTTTGCTGCAAATTGCATTCCATCTGAGTCAGGACTTAATGGAACCTGTTTTGCCATAGCAGGTATCGTAAATGAAACATCTTCATAATCTCTTTGTCTATTTCTCGACATATATCTAGATGAAAATGGTGCCTGACATACTTCATTTAAATCCACTTCATTTAGATCTTTTAATGCTTCTTTTAGCGTTACAATTTTGGGATCTCCAGAAGGGAAAATATATGCCCCACCTTTGCATATTTCATTTTTTATTCCTATAAATATAACTCGCATTCTATCCTGTGGAACTCCATAGTTTTTTGCATTAACTGTTGGTGCCGACATTGTGTATCCTAACTCAGAAAAATCTTCAATAATTTTATCAAAAACAGCTCCACCACCTAATGTTTTTATTCCTATAACATTTTCAGCCACAATAACCTTTGGTTTTTTTATTCTAACCATTTCTACAAAGTGTCTATATAAAACATTTCTAGAATCATCAACTTGTCTTGGTCCCGCTAAAGAAAATCCCTGACATGGAAATCCACCTAATACAACATCTACCTCTGTATCTGGTAATACAGTTTTTAAATCCAATTTTGAAATATCTCCACATTTAATTATTGTACACTCTTTTTCCGGTTTTCTACTTCCATCCTTATTATAATTAGCCCATTTATCATACGTGTCACATGCATCTTTTGCCGAATCATTGGCCCATAATATTTTAAATCCTTTATTATGAAATCCCATATCTAAACCGCCAGCTCCAGAAAACATAGAAACAACTTTAAAACTCATTCCAATAACCTCCATCGTCCTTTGATTCCTTTGAATCATTCGCCTTAACCACTTATATTATACAACATTATTTCCCGAAATAATTTTAAGACTACTATTTATACTGCACTTATTTTCCAATAAATATTTTATCAAATATGCATCCTGATAATTTAAATCTGGAAAATAATATATCTCTTTTTCATCAACTTCTGCTAGTAATCCCTTTTTATTTTGAGCACAAAAGAAATTTAATATTTCTTCTTTCTGATTTTCCTCTACATTGAAAACTACTAATTTATGTTTTCTTATCTTTTCTATATTATCACAGATATCATCAATATATAAGTTCTTTATTAATAGTTTTCCCTTCTTATCAATCATAATCGTTTTTATAGTTCTACATTTTTGTTTTTCTAAACAATACTCAATATTCATTAAATGTTTTATTTTTTTCATACACACCTCGCAATTATAGAACATATGTTTTTATTTTTCAAGAACTATTTTCACCACAGTTAAATGAATTTTTAAATTCTACCTTGCAAGAGTAAATTCTATACCTATAGAA
>NZ_JAJBNQ010000080.1:0-606 GCF_020538025.1 Blautia sp. MSK17_66 | reverse complement strand
TGTCGTTTTCTGTACAACCAGATGCTTAATGACAAGATCCAGGAGTATAAAAAGACAAAGAAGATGTTAAAGAATACACCAGCCATGTATAAAAAGGCGTATCCATTTCTGAAAGAAGTTGATTCGCTGGCGCTGGCAAATGTTCAGCTCCATCTGGAAAAAGCATATAAGAATTTTTTTCGTGATCCTAAGGTTGGATTTCCACGTTTCAAGTCAAAACATCACTCCAAAAACAGCTATACAACAAATGTAGTCAACGGAAATATTCTGGTAGAAGATAACCGGATCCGGCTTCCGAAATTAAAATGGATCTCCATGAAAAAACACAGGGAGCCTGCAGAAAACTGCCGTCTGAAATCAGTGACAGTCAGTATGGAGCCGTCCGGAAAGTATTTTGCAAGTCTGCTGTATGAAGGATACAGCTGCGAAAACCAAGCAGCAGATAAGGATTACAGTAGTGCTAAAATACTTGGGATTGATTATGCGATGCAGGGGATGGCTGTGTTTTCAGAAGAGATTGAGATGGAAGAAGCAGGATTCTTCAGAAAAAATGAAAAAAGGCTGGCAAGGGAGCAGCGTAAACTGTCGAGATGTGTAAAAGGAAGC
>NZ_JAJBNQ010000079.1:0-692 GCF_020538025.1 Blautia sp. MSK17_66 | reverse complement strand
GTTGTGGCAAGGTGGCTTATTCCTTAGGCTGGCTACCGCCTATTTATCTCCGTCCAGCCATTTGCAGATGTAGTAGGCGACTACACTTGCCAAGACAGAGAGTAAGAAAGACGAAAATATACTCATGGTGGCACACCCCCTTTCTGTACCTGTATAGGGGTGGTAGCGTCGCTCATTATGGGGTGTAGATATTTTAGCTGGTAAACAAACAAGAATTCATAGAGATATAGATATAAATTTTGATGCTCAACATACGGAAAAATTGTTAAATGTGCTTTTGAATCTGGGCTATAAAATTGATACAGACTGGAAACCGGTTAGAATAGAGTTATATAGTGATGAACTTGGTTACTTAGACATTCACCCGTTCGTTTTAAATGAGGACGGAACTTCAAAACAAGCTGATTTAGAGGGTGGATGGTATGAGTTTGAAAAAGATTACTTTGGTAGTGTTTTTTTTGAAGGCAAAACAATTCCTTGTATATCTTTAAAAGGCCAAAAAGTTTTCCATTCAGGTTATGAATTAAGAGATAAAGATAAGCATGATATTTCAATTCTTGAAAGTTTATCAAAATAACATCGCTGTAATTTCTAAGATAAATTGCAGTTTGTCGGTACGAAGAAAAAGGTGCAAAAATGTATTGATAAGATTAGCGGTCAAGGCGAGAGGGAGTGAGGTGTAGATATTGACA
>NZ_JAJBNQ010000078.1:0-703 GCF_020538025.1 Blautia sp. MSK17_66 | reverse complement strand
ACAATGAATTCAAAAAAATGACTATACTTTGGATTATCAAGAATTGTATATACTGAGCTTCTGGTTATTCCAAGTAGCTGTGCCATCTCCGGCATCGTAATTGTTGCATCTTCTAGAAGAGCGTCTTTTTCTCTGTCTTCCCTTGTTCGATACCGAGACTGGCTTTTATACCAGTTCTGAAAAGATTCTTTTGGTATACGTTTCCAGTAATCGACAATAACAGCTTCCATTTGATTTTTCTTGAGTAATTCATAAACAAGATAATCATCAACACCCAACAGATCCGCAACTTCCTTAACGGAATAGGACCAGGATTTCAATTCTTTCCCCGGTTCTTCTCCTGTAACTTTATGATATTTAATCTGATTGGTGTACCATTTTTCAAAGCTGGCAATATTGATTCGTATCTTTCCGGCAATCTCTTTTGATTCAAAAACATTTTTATGCACCAGCCAGTATCGATCTGTCTTTTTTAATCCCAGCAGCTTTCCCATTTCCGGCACGGTCATCCAGGTTCGCTTTTGTGTCGGACGCCGTTTGTAAGGACTGTCTTCTGATATCTTTGAAATGATTTCTTCTACATCGTCCATTTCCGGAAATCCTTTTTGTTTCATAATTGCTGTTGCCATTTATTCTTCACTTCCTGTCTTTTTAGTGTTAGTGTTTTTTCTTATATCATATCTCAAATCCAGATAAAAATTTA
>NZ_JAJBNQ010000077.1:0-767 GCF_020538025.1 Blautia sp. MSK17_66 | reverse complement strand
TCTCATCGTGGGCATCTTGCGATTCCATTGGTGAGCAGCGAAGGATTTGGTGGATTACTAGCTAATAGCAATCTATTTCAAAGAATTCAAACTTGGGGGAATGCCTTGTTGAATAGCCGGTCGCAAGACTGTGATTCTTCAAGTGTAACCTCCTCTCAAATCAGCGATATCAAACGTACCATTCCGTGAAACACCGGGGTATCTGTTTGGTGGAACCTGATTAGAGGAAACTCAAAGAGTGCTATGGTATGGTGACGGAGTGCGCTGGTCAAGAGTGTAAAAGCTTTTTGAACAGAGAGCATTTCCGGCAGCAGAGAGACCTGAAAAAGCAATTTTTCTGGAATTTCAGCTGTTTCCAAACTCAATAAGTATCTTCTAGCAAGAGGGAATAGGTGGGAAAAAAAAAAGAGATTTCGGTTTCTTTCTTTTTTACTGCTTGTTGCTTCTTCTTTTAAGATAGTTATCTGGTTGATCCTGCCAGTAGTCATATGCTTGTCTCAAAGATTAAGCCATGCATGTCTAAGTATAAGCAATTTATACAGTGAAACTGCGAATGGCTCATTAAATCAGTTATCGTTTATTTGATAGTTCCTTTACTACATGGTATAACTGTGGTAATTCTAGAGCTAATACATGCTTAAAATCTCGACCCTTTGGAAGAGATGTATTTATTAGATAAAAAATCAATGTCTTCGGACTCTTTGATGATTCATAATAACTTTTCGAATCGCATGGCCTTGTGCTGGCGATGGTTCATTCAAATTTCT
>NZ_JAJBNQ010000076.1:0-913 GCF_020538025.1 Blautia sp. MSK17_66 | reverse complement strand
TCAAGAAAATCTTATACAACAAACGTAGTGAACGGAAATATCTTTCTGGAAGGAAAATACTTGAAACTGCCTAAGATGACGGCCATCAGGATAAAGCTTCACCGTCCGATATCAGAAAAATGGAAACTGAAATCTGTAACAGTCAGCCGGGAACCATCCGGAAAATATTTTGCAAGTCTGTTATTTTGCTGTGAAAACCAAACAGTAGAAAAAAGACCAGCAGAAAAATTTCTGGGGATTGATTTTGCCATGCATGGGATGTGTGTATTTTCTACCGGTGAAAGAGCCGGATATCCAATGTTCTACCGGAATACAGAGAAAAAGCTTGCACGGGAACAGCGGAAACTGTCCAGATGTCAGAGAGGCAGTCGGAATTATGAAAAACAGAAGAAACGGGTTGCACTGTGTCATGAAAAGATCCGAAATCAGAGAAAAGATTTCCAGCATAAACTCAGTGCAGGTCTTGCAAAGAACTACGATGCAGTATGCGTGGAAGACCTGGATCTGAAAGGGATGGCAGGAGGACTTCATTTTGGAAAAGGCGTACATGATAATGGATATGGCCTGTTCCTGTCTATGCTGGAATATAAACTGGAGGAACGCGGAAAATATCTGATCAAAGTAAATCGTTATTTCGCATCCAGTAAGATATGCAGTGTATGCGGAAAGAAAAAAGCAGGATTGTCTTTATCTGAAAGGATGTATTACTGTGAATGTGGAAACAGAATGGATCGTGATGTAAATGCAGCAGTGAACCTCATGAATGAGGGAAAAAGAATCTTTGCAGAATGTGCATGACAGCACAATAAAAAGTCCGTATCTGGACTTATAAAAATCGCGGGGTACGCGAGGATAGCTTGTAGATACTTGGCTCAATAGAGCCATTGAGCAAGAAGCCCCCACTTCAAAATCT
>NZ_JAJBNQ010000075.1:0-921 GCF_020538025.1 Blautia sp. MSK17_66 | reverse complement strand
TGAGATGTTGGGTTAAGTCCCGCAACGAGCGCAACCCCTATCCCCAGTAGCCAGCGGTTCGGCCGGGCACTCTGAGGAGACTGCCAGGGATAACCTGGAGGAAGGCGGGGATGACGTCAAATCATCATGCCCCTTATGATTTGGGCTACACACGTGCTACAATGGCGTAAACAAAGGGAAGCGAGCCTGCGAAGGTAAGCAAATCCCAAAAATAACGTCCCAGTTCGGACTGCAGTCTGCAACTCGACTGCACGAAGCTGGAATCGCTAGTAATCGCGGATCAGAATGCCGCGGTGAATACGTTCCCGGGTCTTGTACACACCGCCCGTCACACCATGGGAGTCAGTAACGCCCGAAGTCAGTGACCTAACCGCAAGGGAGGAGCTGCCGAAGGCGGGACCGATGACTGGGGTGAAGTCGTAACAAGGTAGCCGTATCGGAAGGTGCGGCTGGATCACCTCCTTTCTAAGGAAGAAGAAGTAGAAAATTGAATGTGTTTTACTGTTGAGTTATCAAGTATACAACTTAATAACCAAATTTCTGGTATCGATGCGCTTGTGGGAAACACCCGTTCCCATCCCGAACACGACGGTTAAGACGCAAGCGGCCGATGGTACTGCACTGGAGACGGTGTGGGAGAGCAGGTGGATGCCAGATCAAATGGGGATGTAGCTCAGTTGGGAGAGCACCTGCCTTGCAAGCAGGGGGTCGAGAGTTCGAATCTCTTCATCTCCACTGAAATCGAAAGATTTCAAGATGGGCTTATAGCTCAGCTGGTTAGAGCGCACGCCTGATAAGCGTGAGGTCGGTGGTTCGAGTCCACTTAAGCCCATTGGGTCTTAAGTAAAATTAAGCCCAGTATCGTACCTTGAAAACTGCATACATGTAAATTTGATTAACTAATCAAATATCCTTGATATA